>JAIYAI010000598.1 GCA_027489135.1 Acetobacteraceae bacterium | reverse complement strand
CTCGGGCTTCGCGCCGATCAGCTGCGCGACGCGGCCCTGGCTGACCATGCCGGAGGCCCGGGCGCCGGAGCCGATGTCCATGAACATGGTCTGCACGTCGCGGGCGCGCAGTTCGCGGCCGTTGATTCGGAAATTGGACCCCTCGCCCCGCGCGATGCGGCGCAGGATCTCGAGCTCCGGCGCGCTGTCATGCGGCGGCGGCGCGAGGCCGGCGGCCTCCTCCAGCGTCAGCGTGACCTCCGCGAGGTTGCGGCCCGGGCGCGTCGCGGTGCCGGCGAAGATGACGTCGTCCATCTCCCCGCCGCGCATCGACTTGGCGCTGGTCTCGCCCATCGCCCAGCGCAGCGCCTCGACGACGTTCGACTTTCCGCAGCCATTGGGCCCGACGATGCCGGTGAGGCCGGGATAGACCTCGACCGTGGTGGGGTCGGCGAAGCTCTTGAAGCCCTGGATGCGGATGCGGCTGAGGATGGCGCGCACGGTGGGGCGCGCGCGGGGTTCCTCGACCGGCGCCGCGGCCTCGGTCTCGGGCGTCTCGACCGGCGGCTCGGCCGGGGGATCCTGCTCGCCGTCCGTCATCCCGGGCTACCCGCGTTCAGCCGCGCCGGACTTCTTCGACCAGCGCCTTGAAGCGGTCGAAGGGGAGGTTGCCGTTCTGCATCTTCGTCCGGCCGCCGGACTGGATGGCGAAGCTCGGCGTCGCCTGGATGCTGAACTCGCGTTCCGCCTCCTGCCGGCCGGCGAGGATGGCGCGCAGATAGGATTCGTCACTACGGAGCTGTTCGAAGGCCTGGCGGGAGAGGCCGGCCAGTGCCGCCATCTTCGCCAGTTCCTCCGCCCAGTCCTGGCGGAAGGCCCAGCGCTCCTGGTTGACCAGCAGCGTGTTGATGAAGCCCTCGTAGCGCATGGCGGGCAGGGCGCGGGCGACGGCGGCGGCGGCCAGCGCGGTGCGATCGAGCGGGAAGTCGCGCCAGACCCAGCGGACGATGCCGGGCTGGACCAGCTCCTTCTCCACCTGCGGCCAAGTGTCCTTCTGGAAGGCCGCGCAATGGCCGCAGGTGAGGGAGAAGAACTCCTGCACCGTCACGGGTGCGTCGGCCTTGCCCATGCTCCGCTCGGTCAGGCGGGGATCCGTGGTCTGGGCACGGGCCGTGCCGGGCAGCAAGGGCGCGGCGGCGAGGGCCAGCAGGGTGTGGCGGCGGTCGAGGCGCATCGGTCCTCCTCGGGAGCGAAGTATCCGGTCACCCGACGGAACGAGGCGCCCATGGATCGGAGTCCGCGGACGAATCGAGGGCCGGGGGGGTCAGCCGCCACCCCGATAGACGCCCCGGCCGAGCTTTGCCAGCGCCGCGCGCAGGGCCTCGTCCGGGATCTCGGCCAGGGCCGCGTCGATGCGCTCGGGCAGCTTCGGGGGCGCGGTGGGGCGGGGCGCAGGGCGGGCCGCGGGACGGGCCGTGGGGGCGCGCTGCACGAAGCGCAGGCGCTGTACCATCGCCTGGCCGAGCTGGCCGTTGATGCGGTCCATCAGCTGCGGGCCGAGATGGGCGAGTTCCATCGCCACCGGGCCGGCGCAGGCGATGGTCAGCGTGCCGGCGGAGAAGCGCTGCGGTTCCGTCACCGCGGCGAGCGCCGGGCCGACGATGCTGGGCCATTCCGTCATCAGCGTGGCGCCGGCCGGGCTGCGGCGCTTGAAGGCGGGGCGGGTCAGGCGCGGGATCAGCGCGCCGAGCGCGCGGGGGCCGCCCAGGAATCGCTGATCCTCGCTATCATCGGCCATGTGACACCTTCAGCCGCAGACCTGCTCATCTGGTACGACCGCCATCGCCGCAGCATGCCCTGGCGGGCGGCGGCGGGGCAGCGGGGCGATCCCTACCGCATCTGGCTGTCGGAGGTCATGCTCCAGCAGACCACCGTCGCCGCGGTGGGGCCGCGTTTCCAGCGCTTCCTGGCGCGGTTTCCGGACATATCCGCCCTGGCCGCGGCGCCGGAGGCCGATGTGATGGAGGAATGGGCGGGCCTCGGCTACTACGCCCGCGCCCGCAACCTGCATGCCTGCGCGCGGGCGGTGGCGGCGGCGGGGGGCGATTCCCCCCGCGACGAGGCGGGGCTGCGGGCGCTGCCCGGCATCGGTGCCTATACCGCCGCCGCGATCGCGGCGATCGCCTTCGACCAGCCGCGCGTGCCGCTGGACGGCAATGTGGAGCGCGTCGCCGCGCGGATCTTCCGCGTGGAGGAGCCGCTGCCGGGCGCGAAGCCGCGGCTCGGCGCGCTGGCGCAGGGGTTCATGGCGGACGCGGCGGCGGCGGCGAGGCCCGGCGATTTCGCGCAGGCGTTGTTCGACCTCGGGGCCACGATCTGCACGCCGCGCGCGCCGGCCTGCACGATCTGCCCCTGGGCCAAGGCCTGCGCCGCGCGGGCGGCCGGGGTGCAGGAGGCGCTGCCGGCCAAGGCGCCGAAGAAGGCGCGGCCGCTGCGCTACGGCGTGCACTTCCTGCTGCGCGACGATGCGGGCCGCGTGCTGCTGCGCCGGCGCCCGCCGAAGGGGCTGCTGGGCGGCATGCTGGAGGTGCCGGGAACGCCTTGGCGGGAGGCACGGTGGGATGCGGCGGAGGCGATGGCGCATGCGCCGCCGCAGGGGCAGGGCTGGCAGCCCGTGCCGGGGGAGGCACGGCACGGCTTCACGCATTTCGAACTGGCGATGGATCTCTTCGCGGCGCGGGTGGGGCGGATCGAGCCCGGGCTGGGGGAGGAGGTGCGGACGGTGGAGGAGGCGGAGCGGGCGCTGCCCACGGTGATGCGCAAGCTGATGCGGTTGGCGCCCGGCTGAACGGCCATCGGGGACGGGCGCGTCAGCGTTCCAGCGTCCGCTTGAAGAACCAGACGAGTTCGGAGTCGAAGCGCTTGCTGAAGGCGGGGCGATCGAAGCCGCCCGCGCTGCTGCAGATCGCCGGCGCGGCACGCGCGAGCGCCTCGGAGCATGGCGACATGAAGTCGAAGTGGCCGGCACGGTCCACGACATGCACCTCGGGCGGCGTCGGCAGGGCCGCGCGCACCCGCTCGGCATAGAGGCGCGGCGGCAGGATGACGTCGTCCTTGCCCTGCCAGAGCTGGACGGGCACCGTCACCCCCGCCAGGCCGGCGGGTGCAAACGTGAAGCCGAGCGCGGGGGCGGCGATGACGAGCGATCGCAGCCGCCGGTCGCGGACGAAGACGGGCGCCGCACCCGGCGCCGATCCCTGCCCGGCCGCCGGCATGTCCTCCCGTTGCGCGCTGGCGATCATCCGGCAGTCGTAGAGTCCGGGATTGGCCGCGCAATGCGGCCCGATGCGCGCGAGGTCGGGCACGCCCCCCGCCACCACCAGCACGGTGAAAGCGCCCGCGGAGAAGCCGAAGGCGCCGATGCGCGCCGGGTCGACGGTCCCCGGCGACCAGCGCAGGACCATGCCGTCGATCACGGCCACCAGGCCGCGGGTGCGGCCGCCGAGATCCGTCGCGCGCGACTGGTCGGCATGGGTGTCGCCCGTGTGGGACGGCGCGGCCACGACGAAGCCCGCCTGCGCCAGGGCGAAGGCCGTCGCGGCATGGCTTGCGAAGGAGCCGCCATTGCCGTGCGAGATCACCACCAGCGGCAGGCCGCGGCCCTGCGGCAGGGCGTCCCGTGCGACGTCCTGGGTCAGCAGGCCGACGGCGGTGGCCCGCGCCGGCGCCTGGGCGGGATACCAGACGCCGACCTCGATCGGCGGCGCGGCACCGTCCGGAACCTGCAGCACGGCGAAGCCGACCGACGCCGCGGCAGGCAATCCTGCCAGCGCGACCAGCGCGCCGAGGAGGCCTGCGAGAAGGGACTTCATCGAGGCATCTCTTTCGCCTGCCCCGGAGCATCGGGCCGGCCATGGGGTGGCCCATGCGCTGCTGCGCAGGGCTCTCGCGCCGGGCACCGCGACGTCCGAGCAGGGAGAGGACAGCCGATCGAGGCCGGGACCAGCCGGCGCCCACGCGGGCATCCCCGACCCGACGCCTACATGGCGACGCGGCGGCTGGAATGCGAGGCTGTGCGGGCGGCGGCGCGTCGGCGGCCCCCTTAGCGGGCCGGGCTATCCCTTGGCGGCGTAGCTGCGGAACATCTCCAGCAGCGCCACCACGTCCCGCCCGCGATGCCCGGTCGCCAGCGCCGTCGCCATCAACTCCCGCACCACGGATGTCGCTGGCGTTGGCTGGTGCAGGCTGCGACCGAAGTCGATGGCCAGCGCCAGGTCCTTCTCCCCAAGCTCCATCTTGAAGCCGGGGTCGAAATCGTTCTTCAGCGCCTTCGGGAAGCGCTTGGTGAAGTGGAAGGACCGCCCGCCGCTCTGCGACAGGACCTCGTACAGCTTGTCCGGCGCGACGCCGGCGGCCTCCCCAAGTGCAAAGGCCTCGCAGGCGATCAGCACGTTGCCCATGGACATCATGTTGTTCACCAGCTTGACCGCCTTGGCCGTGCCGACCGGGCCGGTATGCGCCCAGGACTGGCCGAGGCTCTTCAGGACAGGCTCGGCACGCTTGATATCGGCCATGTCGCCGCCGACGATCAGCACGAGCTCGCCGCGTTCCGACTCACCGGGGCCGCCGCTGACCGGGCAGTCCAGCACCGCGAGGCCCTTGGCCGCCGCTGCCGCGCCGATCTCGCGCATCGTCGCGGGGTCGAGGGTCGAGAGCTCGAGGATGAGCGAGCCGGGCTCCGCCTGCTCCACCAGCCCTTCGGCGCCGAGCCAGGCGGTACGTGCCGCGGCGGGGTCGGGCAGGCTGGTCAGCACGGTCGGGCGGCCGGCCAGCGCGGCCTGCATGGTGTCCGCCACCGCGACCTGGCGCTCGGCCAGTTCCTGCCGCCGCGCCGGGCTGATGTCGTAGCCGAGCACGTCGAAGCCGGTCTGCGTCAGGCGCGCCGCCATGTTCGCGCCCATCTGGCCCATGCCGAGGACGGCGATGCGGTCCTTCATCACGTTGTCTCCCATGTCGAGTATGGCGGCCGCCGCCAGGCGGCCGAGTGCGCTTCTACGCGCTGTGCGCAGTCGGGCGAGAGCCAAGGCGGCGGATGCCGCCGCGTCACGTCGAGGCGTGCTTTTCGCACGACGCGCCTGAGGGCAAGCTAATTCCGCGGCACGTCGAGCTTCGACAGGATCGGCCGCCACG
This sequence comes from Acetobacteraceae bacterium, assembly GCA_027489135.1. Classification (GTDB taxonomy): domain Bacteria; phylum Pseudomonadota; class Alphaproteobacteria; order Acetobacterales; family Acetobacteraceae; genus JAIEOP01. The sequence goes on along the minus strand of JAIYAI010000598.1, from coordinate 7,737 downwards.
CCTTGTCCGAGGTTTCCAGGAAGTCGAGGAAATCGCGCGGCGTGCCGCCGGCCAGGAACATCCCCTCGTTCATCAGGCGCTCGCGGATGCGCGGGTCCTTCATCGCCTCGTTCGCTGCCGCGTTGATCCGCTGGACGAGGTCCCCCGGCGTGCCCGCGGGCGCGAGCAGCCCGAACCAGCTCAGCGCGTCGAGCCCCGGCGCGTAGTCCGCCGTCGTCGGCACCTCCGGCATGGCGTCAACCTTGCGGCTGCTGGTCCAGGCGATCAGCCGCCCCTGGCCGTTGCGCGCCGCGGGGATGGCGGTGCCGCCGGCGACGATCAGCATGTCGAGGTCGCCGGCGATGAAGGCGGCAAGCTGCGCGCTGTCGCCCCGGTACGTCACGTCCTGCATCGTGATGCCGAGGCGCTGCATGACCATCAGCATCGCCACGTTGGTCAGCGTCGTCGGCCCGTTGGTGCCGTAGGTCATCTGCCCCGGCTTCGCCTTCGCCGCGGCGACCCAGGCGGCGACGTCCTGCGGCCCGCCGCGCGGCTGGCTCAGGATCCCGAAGGGGAAGGTCGTCGCCAGCATGATCGGCGCGAAATCGGCAAGCTTGTAGGGCAGGTTCGGCACGATCACGGGGTTGATCGTCAGCGTCGTGCCCGCCGCCATCAGCAGCGTGTGTCCATCGGGGCGCGCGCGGGCGACATACTCCGCACCGATGATCGTGTTCGCGCCGGGCCGGTTCTCCACCTGCACCGCCTGGCCCAGCACCTGCGTCATGCGCTCGGCCAGCACGCGGGAGACGATGTCCGTGCTGCCGCCCGGCGCGAAGGGCACGATGATGCTGATCGGCCGGGCCTGCGCCGGCGCGGGGCGGGCGAGTGCGGCGGCGGCGAGGCCACCGAGCAGCGGGCGGCGCGGCAGGCGCGGGGTCATTCGCGGCGTTCCTCTTGCGTCAGTAGCGGTAGGGATAGGGCGGGTAGGCCGGCGGGGCATAGCCTGGCGCGTAGGGGGGCGGCGGATAGGCCCCCGGCGGCGGATAGGCGCGGCGGTCGTACCAGAAGGCCTGGCGGGTGGCGCGACGCGCCAGCCCGAAGCCGAAGGGATGCCAGTGCCACCACAGCCCGTCGATGAAGACCGAGGCCGGACCCGTCGCGCCGGCCAGGGATCCCTCCAGCACCTGCACGGTGAAGACCAGGCGGTCGCCCTCCAGCTTCGGGGCCTTCAGCACCACCACCGCATCACGCGCCGCCGTGCCGTCCGCGGCGATGACGGAGATGGTGGCGTTCGGCGGGTCGCGGCCGAAGCTGTCCTGGCCGCTGTCCCATTCCGCGATCAGGTGGCGGGTCAGCACATGCCCCGCGGCGCGCACGGGCCGATCGGCGAAGACGATGGCGACGGGGGCGATCCCCTCCAGCGTCAGCGTCGTGCCCTCCAGCATGGCGCCACGGGCGTTCAGCACGAAGAGCGAGGGGTCCATCTCCGCCCGCAGATGGCCGGTGCGGGGCAGCGGTGCGGCGGGCTGCGCGGGCGCCGGCGGGGCCGTCTGCGCCGCAGCGGCGGATGCGAGCCCGGCGAGCAGCGCCGCGAGAAGGTTGCGCCTGATCGCCATGTTGGAGTGTCCCTGATCGGATCCATGGCCCGGCGGACCGGGTGCGATGTCCTTCGCAGCCGCACCCGCCGGCGTCAACGCAGGCCCCGCCCCTTTCGCGCCGCAGGCACGGGTGGCAGGCTGCCGGCAACGGAGGAAACGCAACATGTCCGAGACCTACAATGTCGGCGACCTGGTCGCCGAGTTCCTGGCGCGCATCGGCGTCGAGACCTGCTTCGGCATCGTCTCCGTCCACAACATCCCGATGCTGGACGGCATCGGGCGGCGCAACGCCATCCGTTACGTCATGTGCCGCAACGAGATGGGCGGCGCGCACATGGCCGATGCCTATGCCCGCGTGACGGGGCATCTCGGCGTGATGTTCTCCTCCACCGGGCCGGGCGCCGCGAACACCGTGCCGGGGCTGGTGGAGGCGCAGTTCGCCGGCAGTTCGATGCTGCACATCACGGGGCAGACGCCGACCAAGTTCATCGACCGCGACATGGGCAGCGTGCACGACGTGCCGGGGCAGACGCAGATGCTGGCGGCGGTCTCCAAGGTCGCCTATCGCGTGCGCAGCGCGGATGAAGCGCTCGGCGTGCTGACCCGCGCCGCGACGGAGGCGCTGACCCCGCCGCGCGGCCCGGTCAGCGTCGAGATCCCGATCGACATCCAGCGCACCGTCATCAAGCGGCCCGCGCAACTCGACAGCCTGGTCCTGCCCATCCCGCCGGCCCTGGCCCCGGACGAAGCCGCGCTGACCGATGCCGTCGAGATCCTGGCGCGCGCGAAGCGACCCATGCTCTGGCTCGGCAACGGCGCGAAGGAAGCGGGCGCGGCGGCGATGCGGCGCTGACCATGAACGCGCTGGCCGACCGCCTCGCGGGCAAGATGTCGGTCGATCCCGGCTATGCCGCCGAGTTCCAGGCGATGAAGGCGAAGGCGTTCGCGGAGTTCGCCGAGGGCTGCGGCCCCTATGCCGAATTCCCGGCCATCCTGCGGAAGGCGCTGCCGCGCGATGCGCTCTGGGTGCGGGACATCACCATCAGTAACTCCTCCTGGGGCAACCGTATCTTCCCGGTCTATGGGCCACGCGACGCGGTGCACCCGGTCTCCGCCGCGATCGGGCCGGGCCTGCCCATGGGCATCGGCGCCGCGATGGCCGGCAAGGGACGGAAGACCATCGCCATGGTCGGCGATGGCGGCTTCGCCCTGAACCAGACCGAGCTCTGGACCGCCGTGCAGGAACGCGCGGAACTGATCGTCATGGTGATGAACGACCGCGGCTATGGCGTGATCAAGCACATCCAGGGGGCGCTGCAGGACGGCCGCTTCTTCTATGGCGACCTGATCAGCTCCGACCTGCAGAAGCTCGCCGCGGTGGCGGGGCTGCCATCCTTCCGTGTGGCCAGCGCCGGCGATCTCGGCCCGGTGATCGGGAAGGCCGTGGCCACGCCCGGCCCCTGCCTGGTGGAGGTCGACATGACCGCGATCGGCGCCTTCCCGCCCTATGCGCCCTACAACCGCATGGGCGTCTGGGCGAAGCAGGCGGCGGAGTAGATCCCGGTCAGGTCCAGGGCCGGCGCGCCCACATCGCCTGCACCTCGGCCGCCATGGCCAGCACCTGGGCGCGGAAGGCCTCCCCCATCACCGGGCGCAACGGCATCGCCAGGCGCTCGGCCTCGCGCAGGAAGGCGGGATCGGCCGCGACCGCGGCCAGCGCCTCGATCAGCCGGTCGCGGATGGCGGGCGGCAGGCCGGGGGGCGCGATGAAGCCGCGCGCCGCGCTGCCGACGACGTCCATCCCCTGCTCGCGATAGGTCGGCAGGTCGGGCAGCGACGGCCAGCGCTCGGCGGCGGCCTGCGCCAGGCCGCGCATCCGCCCGTCGCGGACGAAGGGCAGCGCCTCGCTGACATTCATCGCGGCGATGTCGACCTGCCCGTTCAGCACCTGCGGCACCATCTGTCCGATACCGGGGAAGCCGACATGCGTCAGGCGGACATTCGCAGCCGCCTCCAGCCGCAGCATGGTCAGGTGGTCGTCGCTGCCGACGCCGGTCAGGCCATAGCTCAACCGCTCCGGCGCCGCCCGCGCCGCGGCGACCAGGTCGGCCAGGCTGCGCAGCGGGCTGTCGGGGCGGACGAAGAGGCCGCAGGGGTCGTCGACCAGGTTGGCGAGGTAGGTCAGGTCCTCGACGCGGTAGCGCACTGCCCGCTCCGCCGGGTGGGAGACCAGGCCGGGCAGGGTCGAGGCGCCAAGGGTATCGCCGTCCGCCGCGGCGGCGGCCGCCGCCTCGTGGCCAAGCTGCCCGCCCGCGCCGGGGCGGTTGATGATCGCGAAGCGGGCACCCGGCAGGTGGGTGGCGAGGAAGGGGGAGACGGCGCGCGCCATGACGTCGACGCCGCCGCCGGGGGAGAAGCCGACGATGATCTCGATGGGGCGCGCCGCGGGCCAGGCGCCCTGCGCGGCGGCGCGCCCCCCGAGGGCGGCGGTGGCCAGGGCCGGCAGGCCGGTGAGCAGCAGGCGGCGGGTCGGCATGGCCTCGGTCTCCAGGCTGGTGGACGGCGGGCGCCCCCATGGCAGGGCAGGGCGGGCAGGGCAGGCCAAGCAACCGTCACGCCAGCCGGCCGGCCGGGCCGATCGGCCCTCGCCAAACGGGGCATGGCGGAACGCGTCGAGAGCACCGACATTGGGGGCATGAGCGAACTCCCCCTCGATTCCCTAGCGGCGCTCTCCCGAGGCCTTGCCGCCCTGACGGAGGCCGGCGCCGCCCGCACGGTCGCCGTGCATGGCCGGGACGGCCGCCCGCGCAGCGGCATCCTCTGGGCCGAGGACCTGGTCGTCACGGCCGAGGAGGCGCTGGAACGCGACGACGCCATCGTCCTGGTGCTGCCCGATGGCCGGAAGGTCGGCGCCGAGCTTGCCGGCCGTGACCCGGGCACGGACATCGCGCTGCTGCGCGCGCCGACCGGACCGGTCGATCCCCTCCCTCTCGCCCCGGTCGAGGAGGCCGCGGCGGGGCATCTGGTGCTGGCGCTCGGCCGCGGGGAGCAGGGCGCCTTCAACGCCCTCGGCACCGTTGCGCTGGCCGGCCCGGCCTGGCGGTCCATGCGCGGCGGCAGGCTGGAACGGCGGATCGAGCTTGGCTTGCGCTTCGCGCCAGAGGCCGAGGGCGGGCCGGTGCTGGACCATGCCGGGCGGCTGCTGGGCATGGCGGTGCCGGGCGCGCGGAAGCAGGTGCTGGCGATCCCGGCCGTGACGCTCTCCCGCGTCGCCGAGCTCCTCCGCACCAAGGGTCGGATCGCGCGCGGCTATCTCGGCCTGGCGATGCAGCCCGTGGGGCTGCCGAAAGGCCAGCGCGGGGTGATCGTGGTGGGCCTCGATCCGGATGGCCCAGGCGCGAAGGCGGGCGTGATCCTCGGCGACATCGTCACCGGATGGAACGGCGCCCCGGTGGGCTCGGTGCGGGAGTTGCTGTCCCGCCTCGACCCCGAGATGGTCGGGCGGCAGGTGGCGCTGGACCTGCTGCGTGGCGGCGGGCCGCTGCGGCTGACGGTCACCATCGCCGAACGGGCGGCGGCCTGAGATGGCGGTGCTCCTTCAGGACCGGCCCAAGGGCGGACCATGGGCCGAGACACCTGCCATCCCGGTGGCGCTGCGGATCGCCGACCCCGCGCTGGCCGGGCGGCTGGCCCCGCTACCCGGTCAGGTGCCGATCGCGCAGCTGGCGACGGTGCTGGTGACCGACAGCGTGCCGCAACCCGGCGACCCCGCCGCCGTGCTGGTGCTCGCGGAGGGCGAGGCGGCGAAGCAGGCCTTGCGCGCCGGCGCCCGCGGCGTGCTGCCCCCGGGGGCGGAGCCGGCTGAAGTGCTAGCCGCCCTGCCGGCCCTGGCGCGGGGGCTTGCCGTGCTGCCGGACCGGCTGCTGGCGACGCTGGCCGGGCGCGCCCCGGCCGCCCCCCCGACCACGGGCCTGACGCCGCGGGAGCGGGAGGTGCTGGAACTCCTCGCGGCCGGTGCGTCGAACAAGGTGATCGCGCGGCGGCTTGGCATGTCCTTCCACACCGCCAAGGCCCATGTCGCGGCGGTGCTGCACAAGCTTGGCGCGGCGAGCCGGGCGGATGCGGTGGCGCGGGGGGCGCGGGCGGGGCTGGTGCTGCTGTAGGGGCTCCGTCGCTCAGCGCAGCGTGCGGATGTCCTGGGAGCAAAGACAGTGTGCCGCGGCGAAGTCATCCGCGAAATCCGGCAGGTATTTGGTATTCGCGGCCAGCGTGTACGGCTGGATCAATGTCGTGAATTCCCCGGAGGCGGCCTCCTGGAGCGTGAGGTTGCCGACGGTGGCGCCGCCTGTCCGGATGCGGCCTGCAATCCTGTCGGCCTGGCCAGGTACCTGGCCCTCGACAGCTATGCGGAGGAAGCCGTCGGGGCGGACCTGATCGGGCGCAACGAGCGGCTCTGGATCGCCCGATGCCTCGAAGGCGGTGAGCCTGGCAACCCGGATCCAATAGGACTGGGCCATGGAGGCCTCCCCATTGCGACGCTCGTGACCTACCCCCGAACGGAGCGGATCAGCAGGCCACTGAAAACATGTTCGAGTGGCCCGCGGACGACGTCCGCAGGACTGCGGAATCGGGACACTAAGTGATCATGGCAGTGACACGTTCCGGCATCACCGGGAATCGTCCGTTGCGCGGCACCGGCGCGGCGTTCGCCGGTTGCCGCGCAGCGCGCCACCGACTACCTCCACGCGCGAATGACGGCCGCTCTGCCGTCAGCCCCCAATCCAGGCCAGGCAAGACCTACCCATGAGCGACCAGAACGAAACGCCGCGGGCCGAAGGCCCCGCCGCGGAGCCGGAGGCCGGCGCCTCCGGCTTTGCTCCCACCCCCGACAGCGTCGCCGCCACGAGCGCCGAGGAGCGCATCGCCGCCCTCGAGGCCGAGGTGCAGGAGATGAAGGATCGCTGGATCCGGGCCGAGGCGGAGATGCAGAACCTCCGCAGCCGCACCCAGCGGGAGATCGCCGACGCCCGCAACTACGCCATCCAGAAATTCGCCCGCGACGTGGTGGAGGCGGCGGAGAACCTCCGCCGCGGCCTCGACGCCCTGCCGGCCGCGGCAGAGGACGAGCCGGAGCTTCTGGCCAAGCTCCGCCATGGCTTCGAGGGGGTGGAGCGCAGCTTCATCTCGCTGCTCGAGCGCAACGGCATCCAGAAGAAGGACGTCGCCGGCGACCCCTTCGACCCCGAGCTGCACCAGGCCATGGCCGAGCAGCCGGCGCCCGAGGGCGTGCCCCCAGGCTCCGTCCTGCAGGCCTGGACCCCGGCCTGGACGCTGAACGGGCGCCTGTTGAAGCCTGCCATGGTCGTCGTCGCGGCGGCGGGCTGACGGGCGCCTGGGAATTCTTCCCCAAGCGCCCCCAAACCCCTTGTCCCGGCGGGGACGGCTGAATACATCGCTTTGCGACACGGCCGAGGCCCCCGGGGCGGGTGGCCCGGCCGGTCTTCCACACCACCCATCCGTCACAGGACGGGGGCGGTCGCGGTGCCTTGAAGGGCCGCGCCTGCCTGCCACGAAGGAGCTCTACGGATGAGCAAAGTCATCGGTATCGACCTCGGCACCACCAATTCCTGCGTTGCCATCATGGAAGGCAAGGAGACGCGGGTCATCGAGAACGCCGAGGGTGCCCGCACCACCCCCTCCATGGTCGCCTTCGCCAAGAACGGCGAGCGCCTGGTCGGCCAGTCCGCCAAGCGCCAGGCGGTGACCAACCCGACCAATACCCTCTACGCGGTCAAGCGCCTGATCGGCCGTCGCTTCGACGACCCGATGGTCTCGAAGGACAAGGGTCTCGTGCCCTACTCCATCGTCCGCGCCGACAACGGCGATGCCTGGGTCGAGGTGGATGGCCAGAAGTACGCGCCGCAGCAGATCAGCGCGAACATCCTGACCAAGATGAAGGAGACGGCCGAGTCCTACCTCGGCGAGAAGGTGACCCAGGCGGTCATCACCGTCCCCGCCTACTTCAACGACGCCCAGCGCCAGGCCACCAAGGAAGCCGGCGCCATCGCCGGGCTCGAGGTGCTGCGCATCATCAACGAGCCGACGGCGGCCGCGCTCGCCTACGGCATGGACCAGAAGAAGGGCGGCACCATCGTGGTCT
>JAIYAI010000112.1 GCA_027489135.1 Acetobacteraceae bacterium | reverse complement strand
CAGGAAGTCGGCGATTGCCGCGGCCGAACGGCACATCGCGGGCAAGCGCAGATGCAACGTCTCCAGCCCCTTCAGGATCACCCAGGCATTGAAGGGCGAGAGCGAGGGGCCGGTGTTGCGGATGAAGGGCTGCAGCACCTCGTCGACCCACTTCGTGCTGCCGAGGATGGCGCCGCCCAGCACGCGGCCCTGGCCGTCCATGTGCTTGGTGCAGGAATAGACGACGACGTCGGCGCCCATCTCCAGCGGCTTCTGCAGCAGTGGCGTGGCGAAGACGTTGTCGGCGACGACGATGGCGCCGGCATTGTGGGCAAGCGCCGCCACCGCGGGGAGATCGACGATCTCCAGCATCGGGTTGGACGGCGTCTCCAGCAGCACCAGCGCGGTCGGCTTCGACAGCGCGGCCTTCCATTGGTCGAGGTCGCCGCAATCGACGAACTCCGCCGTGATGCCGTAGCGCGGCAGCAGGGTGGAGACGATCCAGTGGCAGGACCCGAAGAGCGCGCGCGAGGCGACGACGTGGTCGCCCGCCTTCAGGTGCGACAGCATCGCCGAATGGATCGCCGCCATGCCGGTCGCGGTCATCCGGCAGGCCTCCGCCCCCTCGAGCGCGGCCAGGCGCTGCTCCAGCATCGTCACCGTCGGGTTGCCGAAGCGGGAATACTGGTAGTGCTTCTCGGTGCCGGCGAAGGTCGCCTCGGCCTGGGCGGCGCTGTCGTAGACGAAGCCGGAGGTGAGGAAGAGCGCCTCCGCCGTCTCGCCATGGCCGGAGCGCATGGTGCCACCGCGCACGAGAAGGGTGGCGGGGCGGAGCGGGCGCTGGGTCTTGTCGGCCATGACGGGACACCTTCGGAAAGCGGGCGTCCGGCCCCCGCACGGGGCGCGGGAATGCGGGCGGTGCCGGATTCCCGAAGGCCGTTTAGCGCGCTTGTTTCACCTCGCCGCAAGCTGGCCGGACAAATCGCGAGGGCGCCCCGAGGGACGCGTCGCGGAGTTAGCCGCCGAAGCGGTGGCGGGTCAAGCGGGCATGGTCGGCCACGGACGGCCACGGCGCGCGGCCCGCCAGACGGCGCCCATCCACTCCGCCCAGGCCCAGGGTCGGTAGGGCGCGGTGCCTGCGTCCGGATAGGACGTCAACTCGCCGAGCCAGATCCGCCCCGCTTCCTGCAGGAAGTCGACGCGCAGGAAGTCGATCCCGGCGGTCAGGCGCTCCGCGACGTCCAGCATCCAGACGAAGTCCTCCGGCGCGGGCGGCGGCAGGGGCCGGTTCGGACGATCCGAGATGGCGAAGGAGACCGGACGCAGCGCGGCATCGAAGGCGCAGCCGCGGACCTGACCTGCAAAGCCCACCGAGACGCGCAGCACCGCCAGGCGCCCGCCGAACATCCAGAAGCGGTACTCGACCGGCGTCGGTTCGCCGGGCATCGGCGCCACGTGGCGCTCCGCGACCAGGCGCGGCCGGACGTGGCGGTAGCCCCATTCGCGCCAGAGGTCGTAGAAGGACGTCGCCATCCAGCCCCGTGCCTCCGCCAGCACGGCGTCGCGGTCCGCCGCGGCGCGGTCCGGCACCAGGCGCACCCAGCCCGAGCCATGCGTGGGCTTGAGCACGAAGGCATCCGGCAGGCGGTCCCAGTCGGCGGCGAGCGCCGCCACGCTGTCCCACTGCCCGAGGACCGGCACGGTCGGATCCGCGCCCAGGCGTTCGCGCACGAAGGCGCGGGTTTCCAGCTTGTCGCTGAGCCGCGCATGCAAGGGCTCGCGCGCCAGGATCAGCCGGCGCAGTAGCCAGTCGTTCACCGTGCGGGGAAAGATCGGGTTGGGCCAGCGCCCGGTGCGGGCATGGTGGCGGCGGATGTGGAACTGCGCGTCGTAGAGATCGCGCAGTCCTGGCGTCCCGCGCATCATCCGCACCACCGGCCCCTGCACGCCATCCATCCCGCATCCTGTACCGATCCGCCGCGGGATGCCACCGCCGCACCGCAGCATCGAATTGCGCTGGCGCAGCCGCGCGCATCGGGCGAGCCTTCGGGCAAGACCACAACCAGGGGAGAGAACGCCCATGACATCGCGCAGGTCCTTCCTCGCCGGCCTCGCCGGCGGCGTCGCCTTCTGCGGCTGCGGCATGCTGCACGAGGCCCGCGCCCAGGCGCCCGCCGGACAGCCCGTCCCCCGGCCGCAGCGCCAGGCGGTCGCCGTCGCCGGGCGGCGCGTGAAGACCATCGACGTGCACGCGCATTGCGTCTTCCTCGACGTCCTGCCGCTGCTCGGCAACAACCGCGCCGCCGTGGTCAGCGGTGTGCCAGGGGGTGCGGAGACGGTGCTCGACCTCAACCAGCGCCTCGCCGCGATGGACCAGCAGAAGGTGGACATGGAGGTGCTCTCCGTGAATCCCTTCTGGTATCGGCGCGACCGCGACCTCGCGGCGCAGATCGTGAAGATCAACAACGAGAAGATGGCCGAGCTCTGCGCCGCCAACAGCGAGCGCTTCGCCGGCTTCTGCTCGCTCACCCTGCAGGACCCGCAGCTGGCGGTGCAGGAGCTGGAGCGGGCGATGAAGTCGCAGGGGCTGAAGGGCGCCGCGGTCGGGACGGAGGTCGGCGATGTCGAACTCGCGGACCGCCGCTTCGACCCGGTCTGGGCGAAGGCCGAGGAACTCGGCGCGGTGCTGTTCTTCCACCCCGTCGGCGTGCCGCAGCTGGCGCAGCGCTTCCGCGGCAACGGCTATCTCTCGAACGGCATCGGCAACCCGCTGGCGACGACCATCGCGCTGTCGCACCTGATCTTCGGCGGCACGCTGGACCGCTACCCCGGGCTGAAGGTGATCGCGGCGCATGGCGGCGGGTTCCTG
>JAIYAI010000754.1 GCA_027489135.1 Acetobacteraceae bacterium | reverse complement strand
GGCGCTGGAGGAGCGGGACCTCGCCCTCTTCGACGCGCCAGAGATGCTGGCCGATGGCTGGCTCGAACGCCTGGCCGCGCTGGTGCCGGAAAGCCAGGCCGTGCACTGGCAGATCACCCTCGTCTTCCTGCGCGCCGTGGTGCAGGAGTGGCAGGCCTGGCTGACGGAGCGCGGGCTGCTCGATATCGGCATCCGCCGCGTGCTCGCGCTGCGGGCGCAGGCGGCGGCCTGGGCCGCGGATCCGCCGCCGGACCCCGTCATCGCCGCCGGTATCGGCATCGGCGGCACCATCCCGGCGGCGACCGTGCTGCTGCGCGCCATCGCCCGCGACCTGCCGCGTGGCGCGGTGGTGCTGCACGGTGTCGACACGCTCTCGGCCGAGCAGGTCTGGGACGCGCTGCCCGACGCGCCGACGCATCCCTTCTGCGGCCAGCGCCGCCTGCTCGGCGAACTCGGTGCGGCGCGGGAGGATGTGCGCCGCTGGCATGGCTGCGAGCGGCACGCGCCGCGCAACGCGGTGCCGGAGGGGCGGCCCGCGCTGCTGGGCATGGCGCTGCGCCCGCCCGCCGGCATCCCGGCCTGGCAGGCGCGCCGGCCGCACCAGTGGGAACCCGCGCTCGCCGGCCTGGCCCGCCTGGAAGCGGCCGATGCGCAGGCCGAGGCGATGGCGATCGCGCTGCTGCTGCGCGAGGCGCTGGAGGACCCGAAGGCCCGCGCCGCGCTGGTTACGCCGGACCGCGACCTGGCGCGCCGCGTCTCCGCCGAACTCGCGCGCCACGGCGTCGCCTGCGACGATTCCGCCGGCGAACCGCTGGGTGAGACCGGCTCTGGCGCCTTCCTGCGGCTGATCGCCCGCATGGTCGCGGAGGATTTCGCGCCCGTTCCGCTGCTGTCGGTGCTGAAGCACCCGCTCTGCGCCGGGGAGATGGACCGCGTCGAATGGATCAGGCTGGTGCGGCGTCTGGAACGCGCGGCGCTGCGCGGACCGCGGCCGGCGGCAGGGCTTGCGGGACTACGCGCGGCCGTCGCCGCCGCCTATGCGGGTCGCCGCCAGGATCCGGTGGCGCAGGCGGAAATCGCCGCGCTGCTGGACCGGCTGGAACGCTGCCTCGGCAATTTCACCGCGCTGCCCGCCAGCCCGGCCCGTCCGCCCGCCGACCTGCTCGCCGCGCATCTCGCCGCGGCGGAGGCGCTGGCTGCCACACCCGACCAGCCCGGCCCGCTACGCCTCTATGCGGGGGAGGAGGGGGAGGTGCTGGCGAGCCACCTCGCCCGCCTGCCGCCGGCGCTTGCCGAACTCGGCCCGGTCGCGCCGAATGCCTGGCCCACCCTCCTGGAGGCGACGCTGGATGGCGCCGCCGCGCCATCCTTCCGCGGCAGCCGCGGGCGAGAGAGCGGGCCGCATCCGCGCGTCGAGATCCTCGGCCTGCTGGAAGCCAGGCTGCTGACCTTCGACCGCGTCGTGCTCGGCGCGCTGGACGAGAGCATCTGGCCGCTGGCGACCGATCCCGGCCCCTGGATGAGCCGGCCCATGCGCCGCGACTTCGGCCTGCCGGAGCCCGAGGCACGGATCGGCCGGGTCTGCGCGGATTTCGTCCTGGCCTCCTGCGCTGCCCCCGATGCCGTGCTGTCGCGCGCGGCACGACGGGGCGGACAGCCCACGGTGCCGGCGCGTTGGCTGACGCGCATCGAGACCTTCCTGAAGGGCCAGGCGGGCGCCGACCACCCCGATGGCCTGCGGCTGGCGACGAGCCCCGCCGCCGCCTGGGCCGCGCTGCTCGACCAGCCCGCGGGGCCGCCCACGCCCTGCGCGCGGCCGGCGCCGAAGCCTCCGCGCGCGGCGCGGCCGCGGCGCCTCTCCGTCACCTCGGTCGCGCTGCTGCTGGCCGACCCCTACGCCTTCTACGCGCGGCACGTGCTGGGCCTCTCGCCGCTCGATCCCATCGATGCGGAGCCCGATGCGGCGGACTACGGCATGCTGGTGCACGCCGTGCTGGCCGGCTTCCTGAAGCGCCTGCCGGACGGGCTCTGGCCCGGCAACGATGCAGCGGAGATGCTCTACGACGCCGCGGCGGAGACGGCACTGCAGGACGCGGGCGCGCGGCCCGGCCTGGTGGCCTTCTGGCGGCCGCGCCTCGCCCGCATCGGCGGCTTCGTGCGAGAGCAGGAGGCGGCGTTGCGTGCCGGCGGGCGCATCCTGCGCAGCCTGCCGGAGGTCGAGGGCAAGGTCGTGCTGCACGCGGTGGGGCGCGAGGAGGTGACGCTGGAAGCTCGCGCCGACCGCATCGACCTTCTGGCGGACGGGCGCCTCGCCATCCTCGACTACAAGACCGGGGCCGCGCCCTCCGGCCCGCAGATCGGCGGCGGCGATGCGGCACAGCTTCCGCTGGAAGCCGCGATCGCGCGGCGCGGCGGCTTTGCCGGGGTGCCGGAGGCGGAGACCGCCTCGGCGCATTACTGGCGGCTCACAGGCGGCTACGTGCCGGGCGAGGTGACCGACGCCGGCGAGAAGATCCGCCGGCACCGCAAGGCGCCGGGCGCTGAGCAGGCGCTGCAGGAGGAGGCCGTCATCGCCTGGGATGCGGCCCGACAGTTGGCCGCCGACTACCTGCTGGGGGAGCGGCGCTTCACCGCCCGGCCGCATCCCGGGCGCGCCCCGAAAGGCAGCGACTACGACCACCTCGCGCGGCTCGGCGAATGGGCCGGGGCGCAGGAAGCGGCGGAGGATGGGGCATGACCGAGCCCGTTTCCGCCCGCGAGGCCGCGCGGCTTGCGCAGGAGGCCGCCTCCGACCCCGCGCTGCTCGGCTGCTGGGTGGATGCCTCGGCCGGGTCGGGCAAGACCAAGGTGCTGACCGACCGCGTGCTGCGCCTTCTGCTGCGCGAGGGGCAGCAGCCCGGGCGCATCCTCTGCCTGACCTTCACCCGCGCGGCGGCGGCGGAGATGCGCACGCGCATCGCCAACCGTCTGGGTGAGTGGGCCGTGGCCGAGGACACGGCGCTGGTGCGCGCGCTGGCCGAGCTCGGCTGCCCGACCGATGCCGCGACGCAGCGCCGCGCGCGCAGCCTCTTCGCCGAGGTGCTGGAACTTCCGGGCGGCATGCGCATCGCCACCATCCACGGCTTCTGCCAGTCCCTGCTGCACGCCTTCCCGCTGGAGGCGGGGCTGGCGCCGCAATTCCGCGTGCTGGAGGAGGCCGACGCCGCCGCGCTCCACGCGGAGGCGCGGGAGGCGGTGCTGTCCGGCCAGGCCTCCGACGCCGCGCTGGCGCTGATCGCGGGGCTGGTCGATGCCGGCAGCTTCGCCGAGGCCGTGGGCGCGCTGCTGGCGGGCCGCAACCGGGAGCGGCTGACGGAATGCCTGCGCCGCGCCAATGGCGTGCAGGGGCTGCGGCTCCGGCTCGGGGAATTGCTGGGCCTCGATGACGGCGTCGACGAGGCGGCGCTGCTGCGGCAGGCCTGCACCATCCCCGACCCCGTGCTGCAGGCCGTCGCCGCGCTGCCGAACCATGCGAAGAAGCTGGCACGCGACGCGGCGCCAAAGATGCAGGCCTGGCTCGCGCTCGACGATGTCGCGCGCGCCGGCTGTTGGGACGACTGGTGCGGCATGTTCCTCACCGACAAGGGCCAGTTGCGCAGCGTGCTGGCCGACGTGCCCGCCTTCGTCGCGGAGGCCGCGCGCATCGAGGCGCTGCACGAGCGCCTCGCCGCTTGCCGGCAGCTCGAGGCCACCATGGCGCTGCTGCAGCTCGCCAACCCCATCCTCGACCATGTGGAGGCGCGCAAGCGCGGCGCAGGCCTGCTCGCCTATGACGACCTGATCGACATCGCCTCCCGCGTGCTGCGGGACCCGGGCAGCGCCTGGGTGCTGTTCAAGCTCGATGGCGGCCTCGACCACGTGCTGCTCGACGAGGCGCAGGATTCCAACCCGGCGCAGTGGAAGATCGCCTGGGCGCTGTCCGAGGAGTTCTTCGCCGGCCTCGGCGCCGAGCGCCGCGATGAGCCGCCGCAGCCCCGCAGCGTCTTCGCCGTGGGCGACGTGAAGCAAGCGATCTACGGCTTCCAGGGCTCCGACGCGCGCGGCTTCGGCGCCTGGGAACAGCGCTTCCGCGAGCGGGTCGAGGCGCTGGACGCCAAGGGCTTCCGGCGCATCCCGCTGAACACCTCCTTCCGCTCCACTGTGCCGGTGCTGGCACTCGTCGATGCGGTCTTCGCCGACGGTCCGGCGCGGGATGGCGTGGTGGAGAACGGGGCGGCGCTGGCGCATCGTGCCGACCGCGAGGGCGCGGCCGGCGAGGTCGAGCTCTGGCCCATGCTCCGCCCTGTGGACAGGCCGAAGGCCGAGGAATGGCTGGTGCCCGAGGAGCCGGCCGAGGCCGCCGACGCCGCCGCCCAGATGGCGGAGGCGCTCGCCGCCCGCATCGCCCACATGATCCGGCACGAACGCCTGCCCGCCCGCGACCGCGGCATCCGCGCCGGCGACGTGCTGGTGCTGGTGCGCCGGCTCGCCAACGTGCCGCTGGTGCCGCGCCTGGTGCGGGCGCTGAAGGAACGCGGCGTGCCGGTGGCCGGCATCTCCCGCCTGAAGCTGGTCGAGCACATCGCGGTGATGGACCTGCTCGCGCTCGGCGACGTGCTGCTGCTGCCGGATGACGACCTGCAGCTGGCCGCGCTGCTGAAGAGCCCCCTCTGCGGCCTCGACGACGAGGATCTCTTCGCCCTGGCCCATGGTCGCGCGACGAGCCTGTGGGCACGGCTGCTGGAGCACCGGGGCGCCGCGACGCCGCTCGGCCGCGCCGCCGGCTGGATCGGGCGGCTGGCGGAGCGCGCCGACCTGCTGGGCCCGCATGCGCTGCTGGCCGAGGCGCTGGGGCAATCGGGGGAGGGTTTCGACGCGACGGGCCGCGCCCGGTTGCTGGCGCGGCTCGGCCCCGATGCCGCGGAGCCGCTGGACGAGTTGCTGAACGCGGCGCTGGCCTATGAGCGCGCGCATCCGCCGGGGCTGCAGGGCTTCCTGCACTGGCTGCGCGCCGGCGGCGCCGAGGTGAAGCGGGAGGCCGAGAGCAGCGCCGATGCGGTTCGCATCATGACGGTGCACAACGCCAAGGGCTTGCAGGCGCCGATCGTGATCATTCCCGATGTCGGCGGCGGCATCGGCGACGACAAGCTGCGCTGGACCGAGGCCGAGGAGGAGCTGCCGGCGCTTCCCCTCTGGGCGCCACGTAAGGAATACCGCTCCGGCGCCTTCCAGGACCTCATGGTCGCCGATGCCGCGATCCGGCTGCAGGAGGAGAACCGCCTGCTCTACGTGGCGCTGACCCGGGCCGAGGACCGTCTGCTGGTCTGCGGCTGGGGCAAGGAGCCGAAGCCCTGGTACGCGCATGTCGCGGCCGGCTTCCGGCGCCTCGACGCCGCCGAGGAGGTGCCCTTCGACCCCGCCGCCTTCGGCGCCCCGCCGGGCTGCCGCTTCGAGGGCCCGGCCTGGCGCTTCGCCTGCGCCCAGACGGCCGCGGCAAGGGCCGAGGCCGCCGCCGCCACGGCCGCGACCGCCAGCCTGCCGGACTGGGCGACCCGCCTTGCCCCGCCCGAGGCCGCGGAGGCCGCCATCGCCCCCTCCGCCGTGCCGGGGGAAGCGGAGACGCCCGTCGCCGCGCCGCAGGGCGCCGACGAGGTCGCCGCCACGCTGGGCCCGCGCCAGGGCTGGCAGTTGGCCACCGTGAAGACGCTGCTGAACCGGCTGCTCAAGAAGGGCGCCGTGACCGCCGAACGCGATGGCCGGCGCTTCCTGTACGCGCCCGCGGTGCCGCAGGACGCCTGGGTGGCCGACACCGGCCTGTCGCTGATCGACCGGCTGTTCGGCGGGCGGCCGGCGCCGCTGGTGGCGCAGTTCGCGTCGGAGCGCAAGTTGAAGCCCGAGGACGTGGCGGCGCTGAAGGCCTTGCTGAAGGAGCAAGGCCATGACTGAGCGCCTGTTGTCCGTCTTGCTCACGCAGGCGCTGCTGCTCAGCGCATCGGCCGCCCTGCTCGTGCTGCTGCGCCTGCCGCTGCGGCGCCTCGGGGCGGCTGCCCTCTACGCCAGCTGGCTGCTGGTGCCGGCGGTGCTG
>JAIYAI010000238.1 GCA_027489135.1 Acetobacteraceae bacterium | reverse complement strand
GCCAGCAGCAGGGCCGCCAGGATCACGGTTCGGCGCATCATCCACCGATAGGCCCGGAGGCGCCGGCGGATCAACCGCCGCGCAGCAGCGCCTCCACCGCCTCCCGGCGCGGAATCGGCGCGACGGCGCCGTAGCCGGTGGTGGTCAGCGCGGCGGCGGCATTGGCGTAGAGCGCGGCGGTGAGGGGATCGTCGCCGAAAGCGACGTACCGCGCGAGAAAGGCGCCGGCGAAGGTGTCGCCCGCGCCGATGGCGTCCACCGCCGCCACGCGATGCGGCGGGATGCGCGTGCGCGCCTCACGCGTCGCCAGCAGCGATCCCGCGGCGCCGCACTTCACCAGCACCAGCGGGCAGCCGAGGCCGAGATAGAGGTCCGCGACCTCCTCGGCCGTGGCAAGGCCGGTCATCGCCTGCGCGTCGTCCAGCGAGGGCAGGGCGATGTCGGCCTGGGCGATCGCCGCGTGCATCACCGCGGCGGCCCGGGCGAGCGGCCAGAGTGCGCGCCGGAGGTTGGTGTCGTAGGAGACGCGCACGCCGGCAGCCTTGGCCACGGCGATGGCATGGAAGACCGCGTCGCAGGCGCTGTCGCTGATCGCCTGGCTGATGCCGGAGACGTGCAGCACCCTGGCCGCGCGGATCGCCGCCTCCGGCACGTTCTCCGGCCGGAAGCGGCTGGCCGCGCTGCCCTTCCGGTAGAAGGTTGCGTGGTGGCCGCGCTCGTCATGGGTGACGAGGTAGATGCCGGTCGGCGCATCGGCGCTGCGGATCACGGTGGCGGTATCCACCCCCTCCCGTGCCCAGAGCGCCATCAGGCTGTCGCCGGGCCGGTCCTGCCCGATCGCCGTGACGTAGCCCGCGCTGGCCCCGTTGCGGACGGCGGCAATGGCGGCGTTGGAGGTGTCGCCGCCATGGCCCTCCAAATAGAGGACGCGCCCGTCCGGGCCGGCGGGCTGCTGATTGAACTCCAGCATGGGTTCGCCCATCGCCAGGATCTCGGCCATCGTGGGTCAGGCTCCGGTGGTCGGGGGATCGACCATCCCGCACTGGGTTCCGGTCGTCGAGGGACCGGCCTGCGCGCGTCGGGTTGGTGCGATCATGGGATTGGCCATGCCGGGCCGGATTCCGATGGTCCGAAGACCGTCATCCCGCGTCGCGGAGCCCGGCGACGGGGGGCGGCGGTGCTGCTGCGGACAACAAGGACGGATCCTGGCACGGCGAAGACAGGCGCACGGCGTGGCGTGGGTCACGGCCGGATGCTGCCGGCGCGGCCATGGCGCGACGACAGCCGGGGCGAGCGCGGTGGTCAGCGGTCCTGGGTGAGACGGAGCATCAGGTTGGCGGTGCGGCCGAGGCGCTTCGCTTCCGCGTCGACGTCGCGCGCCGCGACGGCGAGGTGCTGGAGGTTGTCGCGGAAGGCCGACAGGGAGCCGTCGAGCTGCGTTGTGGCGTCGGCCAGGTTGCCAAGCTCGCCCCGCCAGGCGCCAACGGCCTGGCGCTGTTCCGCGAGCGCCTCGTCGAGCCGGCGGAGCGCATGACGGAGCCGGTCCTCGGCACGTTCGGGAAAGCTGATTATTGTCGCGTCGCTCATGTCACGTCCGTGGGCTGGTCTCTTACCAAAATCTAAACGATCTCATCCTGTGATACAAGACTCTTTTACGGAATCAAGTCTCAGTTCGCGCTCGATCCTTCCCTGTCACCGGCTCGCTCGCGCGGCGATCTGCGAACGCCTTAACGCACAAACAAGAAACCAGCCGGAATTGGCTGGCAACGGTCCAGACGCGCCGTCGCATCACAGTATCGAGAGCGACGTACCCATCGGACGGGCCCGTCGAGGGTCGGGGGCGCCGCGGCCCATCCTCCACCGGCCTGACCACAGTGCACGGTCATGCTGACCGGCATCGGTCGGCGGGAAAGCCGTGCCCCGGAAAGACCGGGTCCCGATGGAACGTGCCCGGCCCGGCCGGAACGGAGGCCCGTTCCAGTCGGGGTGCGGCTGCTCTAGAGAGAGGCCCGCCCGGCCCGCGCGGCCGAGGCCCCTGCCATGCCCGAGACCCAAGCCGCCCCGTCCGGGGCCGGAGCCCGATGCAGATCGCGATCGAGATCGCCGTCATCCTCGTCCTCGTCGGCCTGAACGGCATCTTTGCGATGAGCGAGCTGGCCATCGTCTCGGCCCGGCGGGGGCGGTTGCTGGCGATGGAGCGGCACGGCATCCGCGGCGCCACCGCCGCCATGGCGCTGGCCGAGGACCCGCAGCGCTTCCTGCCGACGGTGCAGGTCGGCATTACCCTGGTCGGCATCCTCGCCGGCGTCTTCGGCGGCGCCCGGATCGCGGGCCCATTGGGGGGCGTGCTGGCCGGGCTGCCCCTCGTCGCGCCTTTCGCCAACGAACTGGCCTTCGTCCTCGTCGTCATCGCCATCACCTATGCCAACCTGATCCTGGGCGAACTGGTGCCGAAGCAGGTGGCGTTGCGCGACCCGGAGCGGATCGCCGTGGTGGTTTCCCGGCCGCTGGCAACGCTGGCGCGCTTCACCAAGCCGGTCGTCTGGGTATTGGGCAATTCCTCCGCGCTCATCCTGAAGCTGCTGGGTGCCAATCGCCCGCTCGAGCAGGCCGTGACCGAGGAGGAGGTGAAGGCCGTCGTCGCCGAAGGCGCCGAGGCTGGCGCGCTGGAGCATGAGGAGCGCTTCATGATCGAGCGCGTCCTCCGCCTGGCCGACAAGCCGATCCGCGCCCTGATGACCCCGCGCAACGATGTCGCCTGGCTCGACCGCGCCGCGGGGCGGGAGGAGATCATCGCCACGCTCCGCGCCCACAACGTCAACCGCTTCGTCGTCGCGGACCGGCGCATCGACAACGTCGTCGGCGTGGTCGCGGCGAAGGAACTGCTGGACCAGGTGCTGGAGAGCGGTGGCGCCGGCACGCTGACCATTGCCAAGGCGCTGCGTCAGCCCGTGGTGCTGCCCGACAACCTGCCTGCCCTGGATGCGCTGGAGCGGCTGCGGCAGGACGAGCTGGGCATGGCCCTCGTGCTCGACGAATACGGCAGCTTCGAGGGGGTGGTCACCGCCTCCGACCTGCTGGAGGCGATCGTCGGCGAACTCGGCCCGGCCGATATCTCGCCGGAGGCCCCGGGGGTGGCGCTGAGGCGCGCCGACGGCAGCCTGCTGCTGGACGGGATGATGCCGTCCGATGAGCTGCGCGCGCAGCTCGACCTGCCGGCCCTGCCTGCCGCCGGCACCTACCACACGGTGGCGGGGCTGATGCTGGCGCTGCTGCAGCGCGTGCCGCGGGAGGGCGACCGGATCGTCTGGTCCGGCTGGCGCTTCGAGATCATCGACATGGACGGTCGCCGCGTCGACAAGGTGCTTGCGACGCGGGAGGAGACCGCGGCGGCGCCGGTGGGGTGATTGCTACTTCGCCGCCACGGTCCGCGCGATCGGCGGGATGAATTGCGCTTCCGTGTCCCAGGGGAACAGGATCCAGGTGTCCTGCGACACCTCGGTGATGAAGGTATCGACCAGCGGCCGGCCCTGGGCCTTGGCGTAGACGGTGGCGAAATGGGCGCGCGGCAGGAGGGCGCGGACCACCTTGGCGGTGGTGCCGGTATCGACCAGGTCGTCGATGATCAGCCAGCCGTCGCCGTCGCCTGCCGCTGCCGGCGGCTTCACCACCTGGGGCTGGCCCATCCTCTCCTCGTCATAGGTGACGACGGAGACGGTCTCGACGATGCGGCATTCCAACTCGCGGGCCACGATGGCGGCCGGGATCAGCCCGCCGCGTGTGATGGCGCAGACCCCCTTGAAGGGCCCGTGCCCGACCAGCCGCCAGGCCAGCGCCTTGCTGTCACGGTGCAACTGGTCCCAGGAGACGGTGTAGTAGTGCGGCTTGGTTCCCGTATTGGCCATCGTCAGTACATCCGCCCCCCGTCCGGCACCTTCAGGTCCGGCTTCAGCAGCACCACCGCCCCGTTCTCGTCCGGCACGCCGAGCGTCAGGACTTCCGAGACGAAGGGCCCGATCTTCCGCGGCGCGAAATTCACCACCGCCATCACCTGCCGCCCGATCAGCCGGTCCGGCGAGTAGTGGGCGGTGATCTGCGCCGAGGAGGTCTTCACCCCGATCGGCGCGCCGAAATCGATCCAGAGCTTGATCGCGGGCTTCCGCGCTTCCGGGAAGGGTTGCGCGTCCACGATGGTGCCGGCGCGGATGTCGACGGCCTCGAAGGCTTCATAGGGGATGGGATCGGCCATGCCGCGCATTACCGCGCGGGACCGGCTTTCGGGAAGGGGCGCCGGGTTGCCCGGCCCGGGCCGAAGTGCTTGAGGGGCGACACGCGACCCCAACGGAGGAACCCAGGATGAAGCGCGACTTCCACGCCCCCGGCCGCAGCGCCGTCCTGGCCGGCGGCGGGATGGCCGCCACCTCCATGCCGATCGCCACGCTGACCGCGCTCGACGTGCTGCGCAGCGGCGGCAACGCGCTGGATGCGGCCATCGCCGCGGTCGCGGTGCTCTGCGTGGTGGAGCCGCAGAGCACGGGCATCGGCGGCGACTGCTTCTGCCTCTATGCCCCGAAGGGCGCGAGCCGCCCCATCGCCATCAACGGATCGGGCCGCGCGCCCGCCGCCGCGACGCCGGAGGCCCTGCGCGCCACGGGCGCCGACCGCATCGTCAACACCAGCGCGCATGCCGTGACCGTCCCCGGCGCGATCTCCGCCTGGGAGACGCTGAACAAGGCGCATGGCCGCAAGCCGCTGGGCGAGCTGCTGCAGCCCGCCATCCGCTGCGCCGAGGAAGGCTGGCCCGTGCATCTGCGCGTCGCGTCGGACTGGGCCTCGGCCGCCGGCAAGCTGCGCGGCAACGCGGCCTCGGCCCGGCGGTTCCTGGTCGATGGCGAGGCGCCGGGTGTCGGCCACCGCTTCGTCCAGCCCGAACTCGGTAAGACCCTGCGCGCCATCGCCGCCAAGGGTGCGAACGCCTTCTACGAGGGCGAGGCCGCGGCCGACATGGTGGCCAGCCTGCGCGCGTTGGGCGGCCTGCACACTGAGGAGGACTTCGCCAAGGGCGCGACCGCGGCGGAGTTCGTCGAGCCGATCTCCATCGGCTGGCGCGGCATGGAGGTCTTCCAGTGCCCGCCCAACGGCAGCGGCATGCATGTGCTGCAGATCCTCGGCATCATCGGCGGCTTCGCCACGCCCGAGCAGGGGCCGATCAGCGCCGAGCGCTACCATCGCCACATCGAGGCGGCGCGCCTGGTCTATCGCGACCGCGACGCCTTCCTGGCGGACCCGACCAAGGCGGACGTACCGGTCGCGGCGCTGACCGACCCCGCCTACCTCGCCGCGCTGCGCGGCCTGATCCGCGACGACCGCGCGATGAAGGAGATGCCGCCCGCGGGGCAGAGCGACTGGGCGCGCCACAAGGACACGGTCTATCTCTGCGTCGTGGACCAGGACGGCAACGCCTGCTCCTTCATCAACAGCCTGTTCGAGAGCTTCGGTTCCGGCATCCTGGCCGAGAAGTCGGGCGTCATGCTGCAGAACCGCGGCTTCGGCTTCCGCCTGCAGGAAGGCCACCCGAACTGCATCGCGCCGATGAAGCGCCCCATGCATACCATCATCCCCGGCATGGTGATGAAGGACGGCGAATGCATCATGCCCTACGGCGTGATGGGCGGGCATTTCCAGCCCATGGGCCAGACGCTGTTCCTGGCGAACCACTTCGAATTCGGCCTCGACGTGCAGGAGGCGCTGGACTGCCCGCGCCTCTTCCCCGCGCCCGGCGGCGGGCCCGTGCAGGTGGAGCGCGGCATCCCGAACACGGTGGTGGACCGGCTGACGCGCCTCGGCCACGAGGTCGCGCTGGTGGAGAAGCCGCATGGCGGCGGCCAGGCCATCCTGATCGACCGCAA
This sequence comes from Acetobacteraceae bacterium, assembly GCA_027489135.1. GTDB lineage: Bacteria > Pseudomonadota > Alphaproteobacteria > Acetobacterales > Acetobacteraceae > JAIEOP01. Next base: position 333 of record JAIYAI010000238.1, on the reverse strand, counting down.
GCGCGGCGTGCTCGTCGGCGGCAGCGATCCCCGCAAGGATGGCTGCGCGCTCGGGTTCTGAGGCGGGCCGGCCGGGCTGCCCCCCGCACGAGGAGGAACTTGCCGATGACCGCCATGACCAGGGTCACCGATTCCCGCGGCAGGACCTATCGGACCTGTCAGCAGCGGACGCAGGTCACCTGCGGCCCGGCCTGCTGCCTGATCATGTGGGCCAATGTGAACAACGCCGATCCGGAGGCCGACGAGGGGGGCGTAATTACCCTGTCCCGGCATTTCGAGAAGCCCTGGAACCCGCAGACCGGTGCCGAGATCGGCAACCTCACGCAGGTGCTG
>JAIYAI010000293.1 GCA_027489135.1 Acetobacteraceae bacterium | reverse complement strand
AGGCGGCCGATGCCGCCGCGACGACCATTCCCGGGCTGATCCGCGGCACGCTCGATGTCGGATCGGGTGCGCTGGACGCGCTGGCCACGGCGCAGGACGCCCGCTGGGATGCGGGTCCGGCGACCGACGAGGGCCTGACCGAGACCGACATCGCCCAGATCATCTACACCTCCGGCACCACCGGCGCGCCGAAGGGGGCGGTGATGACGCACCGTGCCTATCTGGCGGAATACATGGCGGTCGCGCAGGCGCTGGACTACAGCCGCGCGGATCGCGCGCTCGCGGCATTGCCGCTCTATCACACGGCGCAGATGCATGCCTTCACCATGCCGCAGATGCTGGTCGGGGCGCACACCCTGCTGATCGAGGCCCCCGTACCCGCGACGGTGCTGGAGCTGATCGAGCGGGAGCGGATCACCAGCTTCTTCGCGCCCCCCACGGTCTGGATCAGCCTGCTTCGCCACGAGGACTTCTCGAAGCGCGACCTCTCGAGCCTCAAGCACGTCTACTATGGCGCCGCGATCATGCCCGTGCCCGTGCTGCAGGAACTGCGGGAACGCCTGCCCGGGGCCCAGCCCTACAACTGCTATGGCCAGAGCGAGATCGCACCGGTCGCCACCGTGCTGCGGCCGGAGGAGCACGCGGCCCGCCCCGCCTCGGTCGGTCGGCCCATCCCCAGCGTGCAGACCCGCATCGTCGACGAGGCCATGAACGATGTGACGCCCGGCGAGCGTGGCGAGATCGTCCACCGCTCGGCCCAGTTGATGACCGAGTACTGGGGCAAGCCCGCAGAGACCGCCGAGGCTTTCCGCGGCGGCTGGTTCCATTCCGGCGACGTCGGCACCATGGACGCCGAGGGCTACATCACCATCGTCGACCGCACGAAGGACGTCATCAACACCGGCGGCGTGCTTGTCGCCAGCCGGGAGGTCGAGGATGCGATCCTGACGCATCCCGCGGTCTCCGAATGCGCCGTGATCGGACTGCCCGACCCGCGCTGGGTGGAGGCGGTGGCTGCGGTGGTCGTGCTGCGCCCCGGCCAGGACGCGACGGAGGAGGCGCTGATCGCCCATGCCCGGCAGGTGCTGGCGCCCTTCAAGCTGCCCAAGCAGGTGATCTTCGCCGAACACCTGCCGCGCAACACCGCGGGCAAGCTGCTCAAGCGCGAATTGCGGGCGCAGCACGGCGGCAAGGCGGAAGCCCTGCCCGGGGTGGCATAGCCGCCCTCAGCCGGCGCCGCGCCCACGCGCCGCCGCGCCCAGCGGCCGCTGCATCAGCACGCAGTCGACCGGCGCGCCGAGCGCGAGACCGATCCCGCGCAGCACCCCGGCATGGATGAAGCCCTGGGCCTCGTGCATCGCCACGGCCTCCGGGCCTGGCCCGTCCGTCTGCAGCACGGCGATGATCTGGCGGAAGCCCTTGGCCTCGCAGGCGGCGACCAGCGCCTCCAGCAGCGCCGCGCCGACGCCGGAGCCGATCAGGGCCTTGCGGCTGGCGACGACGCCCTCGACCGTGCCCGCCCAGGCCTCGCGCTCGGCGAAGGGCTGGGCGAAGGCGAAGCCCGTCACCGTACCCTCGCAGACCGCCACCAGGCAGGGGAAGCCGCGCGCGGCGAGCTTCTCCCGCATCGCCGTGACCTGGCGCAGGTCGAGCGGGGCGGTGACCGGCGCGGGGGTGCCGCCGCGGATCCGCTCGGCCTGGATCTCGGTGATCGCCGGCAGGTCGGCGGCCATGACGGGTCGCACCTCGACAGGGCCGGCGGCCGTCGCGCGACGGAACGGGGATCGGGCCTCGGGCATGCGGGCGGTCCTTCGGCGGCCGGAGTGGGGCGGCGTGTTGGGCGGGCGGGGGGTCTCGCGCGCCCCGCCCGACCCGTCATCCTCCATCCGGGCGAGGCGCCGCAAGCGCGGCGCCCCGGTCACGCGGTGTCCTGCACCACGCGCGCCCCGGCCTTTCCGCTCCGGCGGATCAGCCGCTAGCATCCCCGGCAATGGAAACGTCCTCGCCCGACGCCGCCCGCCTGACCGGCGAGATGCGGCGCAACCTGCTGTTGCTGACCATCTGCCAGGCGATCGGCCAGTCGGCCAACGTCATCATGTTGAGCGTCACCGCGCTCTCCGTGATCACCTTCTACCCGCACCGCGAGTTCGCGACGCTGCCGACGACGATGCAGCACATCGGCGTGATGCTCTCCGTCTTCCCGGCCGCCGCGCTGATGATGCGGCGCGGTCGGGGCATCGGCTTCCGCACCGGATCGCTGGCCGGCATGCTGGGCGCGGGGCTCGCCGCCTGGGGGCTGGTGACGGCGCAGTTCCTGCTGCTCTGCGCCGGCGGCCTGGTGCTGGGCTATGCGGTGGCGAACATCCAGATGTACCGCTTCGCCGCGGTGGAACTGGCACCGCCCTCCTACCGCGCCAAGGTCATCGCCTGGATCACCACGGGCGGCGTCGCGGCCGGTACGCTCGGCCCCGGCATCGCGCGGCTGACCTTCGATGCCATGGTACCGCTCTACCTCGGCGCCTACCTGTCCATGATGGCGATCCACGCCATCGTCTTCGTGCTGATGGGCACGATCCGCTTCCCGCCGCCCGTGAAGGCGGAGACCGCGCCCGGCGCGCAGCGCTCGATGCTGGAGATCGCGACGCAGCCCCGCTACGCCGCGGCCGTCATCGCCGGCATGGCGTCCTGGGCGACGATGATGTTCCTGATGACGTCCTCGCCGCTGGCGATCGTCGGCTGCGGCCTGCCGGCGACGGAGCCGCCCTGGGTCATCTTCCTGCACGCGATGGGCATGTACGTGCCCTCCTTCTTCTCCGGCCACCTGATCAGCCGCTACGGCGTGGTGCCGGTGATGGCGGCAGGATCGGCGATCATGCTGGGCGGGGTGGTGGCGGGGCTCGACGGCCTGACGGCCTGGCATTTCCGCATCGCGCTGACCCTGAACGGCGTGGGCTGGAACTTCCTGTTCGTCGGCGCGACGACGCTGGTGACCACCTGCTACCGCCCGGCCGAGCGCGGCAAGGCGCAGGCCTTCAACGACTTCATGATCTTCGGCATCACCGCGATCTCGAGCTTCCTCGCCGGCCTGCTGCAGGAACGGATCGGCTGGATCGCACTGAACTGGGCCTCGCTGGCGCTGGTGATGGTGGGGTGCGCGGCGGTGGGCTGGCTCGCGCTGCAGCGGACGAAGCTGCAGCCGGCTTGACGAAACCCCGGCCCGACGTGGCAGGCTGGGGCAAACCGGGAGGAACCCATGTCGTACTCGTCACGCCGCGCGCTGCTGGTCGCGCCGCTCGCGCTCGCCTTGCCTGGGATCGCCAGGGCCCAGGGATCGGACTGGCCGAACCAGCCGGTGCGCTACATCAACCCCTTCCCGCCCGGCGGCTCCACCGACCTGCTGAGCCGCATCTACTGCACGAAGATGAGCGAGATCACGGGCCAGCAATTCGTGGTCGAGAATCGCGGCGGCGGCGGCGGCACCGTCGGCGTGGACGTGGTCGCGAAGGCGCGCCCCGATGGCTATACGGTGGGGCTGGGCGGCATCGCATCCCACGCCATCAACCCGACCCTGCAGCCCAGCATGCCCTTCGACCCTGTGAAGGACTTCACCTTCGTCACGGGCCTGTGGAAGCTGCCGAACCTGCTGATCGTCAACAACGACATCCCCGCGCGCACGGTGCCGGAGCTGATCGCGCTGATAAGGGCCAATCCCGGGAAGTTCTCCTATGGCTCCGCGGGTCCGGGGACGACGCTGCATCTCTCGGGCGCGCTGATGGCCCAGCTTGCCGGGCTGGATATCCAGCACGTGCCCTATCGCGGCGCGGGCCCGGCCTATCCCGACCTGATCTCCGGCCGCATCCAGTTCATGCTGGACAACATCCCTGCCGCGCTCGGCCAGGCGCGGGAGGGCAAGGTGCGCGGCCTGGCCGTCACCAGCCTGGAACGCAGCCCCGTGGTGCCGGACCTGCCGGCGCTGTCGGAGTTCATGCCGGGCTTCGACATCGTCTCCTGGACCTGCCTCTGCGGCCCCGCCGGCTTCCCGCCGGCGATGGTGGCGCGGATGAACGCGCTGTCGAAGCAGGCGCTCGAGAGCGAGGACCTGAAGCGGCAATACCTCGGTCTCGGCGCCACGCCCTTCTGGACGACGCCGCAGGAGATCGACGCCTATCGCGCCAAGGAATATGCGCGCCTGAGGCCGATCATCATCGCCTCCGGCGCGGTGCGGGACTGAGCATCATGCGCCGCCGCACGCTGCTGGCGACGCTCGCCGCCCCCGCCCCCCTTCTTCCCGCCGCGTCGCGCGCCCAGGCGCGGCCGGTGCGGCTGATCGCGGGCTCCGCGCCCGGGGGCTCGATCGACGCCGTCGCGCGCGTGGTCGCGGGGCCGCTCGGCGAGCGGCTGGGCGCCACCGTCATCGTCGAGAACCGCGGCGGCGCCGGCGGGATGGTCGCCTTCGAACCCACGATGCGCGCGGCGCCGGACGGCACGACGCTGGTGCTGAGCCATATGGGCGCGCTGGTGATCGGTCCGCTGGTGCAGCCGGAGTTGAACATTCATCCGTTCCGTGACCTCGCCGCCGTGTCGCTGGTCTGCGACGTGCTGACGGTGCTGGTGGTGCCGGCGCAGAAACCCTGGCGGTCCTTGGGGGAGCTCGTCGCCGCGGCGCAGGAGAGGCCGGGCGCGCTCTCCTGGGGCTCGGTCGGCATCGGGTCGAGCCAGTGGCTGGCGGCCTCGCAACTCGACCGCGCGGCGGGGCTGCAGACGACGGCCGTGCCCTATCGCGGGGGCGCGCCGGCCGCGCTCGATTTGCTGGCGGGGCGGCTCGACTACATGTTCTCGACCACGCCGGTGGCGCTGCCGCATGTTCGGGAAGGCAAGCTCCGCGCCCTGGCCGTGCCGACGCCGGCGCGCATCCCGGTCCTGCCCGATGTGCCGACGGTCGCAGAATCCGGCTTCCCCGGCTTCGACGTGCGGTCCTGGTATGGCGTGCTGACCACCGCCGGCACGCCGCGCCCCGTGATCGAGAGGCTGAACGCCGCCCTGGTTGCCGTGATGGCCTTGCCCGAGGTCGTCGCGCCGCTGATGGAGATGGGCATGTCGCCCATGACCTCCTCGCCCGATGGCTTCGTCACCCAGGCCGACCAGGTGCGCGCGGCGGTCGGCCCCATGGCGATCGCCGCGGCGAAGGCGACGCAGTGACGTGCTGGCCGCACCGCGATAGCCTGCCCCCGGGAGACGCCGTCGCGCATCGACGGAGGTTCGCATGCAGGTGAAGGGCGATCGGCTCTGGTCCGATCTGATGACGCTCGCGCAGATCGGCGCGGGCGTGGCGGGCGGCAACAACCGCATGGCGCTGACCGATGCCGACCGCGATGCCAAGGCACTGTTCGCGCACTGGTGCCGCGAAGCGGGGCTCACCGTCACCGTCGACGCGATGGGCAACACCTTCGGCCGGATGGAGGGGCTCGACCCGTCCCTGCCGCCGGTCTTCGCCGGCAGCCACCTCGACACGCAGGAAAGCGGCGGGCGCTTCGACGGGCCGCTCGGCGTGCTCGCGGCGCTGGAGGCGGTGCGGGCCATCAAGGATGCCGGCATCACCCCGCGCCGCGCCATCGAGGTGGTGAACTGGACGAACGAGGAGGGCTGTCGCTTCTCGCCCGGCCTGATGGGCTCCGCCGTCTTCGCCGGCACGTTGCCGCTCGAGCAGGCGCATGCCGTGACGGACCGCGCGGGGCGCACGGTGGGCGCGGAACTCGACCGCCTCGGCTGGAAGGGCGCCGCCCCGATGGGCGGCCGCCCGGTCGACGCCTATTTCGAGCTGCATATCGAGCAGGGGCCGCTGCTGGAACAGGCGGGCGTGACCATCGGCGCGGTGACGCAGTCCTGCCATTCCGCCTTCACCGACGCGATCTGCCATGGCGAGACCAGCCACATCCAGTCGACGCCGATGCCGCAGCGGCGCAATGCGCTCTGGGGCGCGGCGCGGCTGATCGACGCGATCGAGCGCGCCGGCTACGCGCATGCGCCGGACGGCACGGCGAGCAGCGTCGTCATCGACGCCTGGCCGAACAACCGCATCGTGCTGCCGAGCCGGGCGATGTTCTCCTACGGCGTGATGCACCTGGAGGAGGCGGGCGTGCAGTCCATGATCTCGGCCATCGATGCCGCCGCCGAGGCGATCGCCGCCGAGACGGGGCTGCGCTTCGAGATCGCGCTGCGCCGCATCCGCAAGCCCTTCCACTTCGCCGAGGAGCTGGTGGCGCTGACCGAGACCGTCGCCCACGACCTCGGCCACAGCGTGATGCGCATGCGGACGCGCCCGGGGCACGACGCCTTCAACATGGTGGCGCTGTGCCCGACCATGCTGATCTTCGTGCCCTGCAGGGACGGCCTTTCCCACAACGAGGCCGAGTGGTGCGCGCCGGAGCACTGCACCGCCGGCGCCGCGGTGCTGGCCGAGGCCGTGCTGCGCCGCGCGAACCGCTGAAACACACGCAACGCGATTGCACCGCGCCGCGAAACCGCGGTGCAATCTGCGTTGCGTAGACACCCTGTGAGCGGCGGCAGCAGGCCGCCCGGCAGGAGACCCAGACATGCGCGACGCGATCGCCTGGCCCCGGAAGACCCGGGAGATCCACAACAACCACATGGACAGCACGATCTGGAACGATCTGGTGTTCCGTGACGACGACATCATCATCGGCACCTACGCCAAGTCCGGCACCACCTGGACCCAGCAGATCGTTGCGCAGCTCCTGTTCAACGGGGAGCCCGACCTCGAGGTCGCGGAGATGTCGCCCTGGATGGACCTGCGCGTGCCGCCGAAGGAGGTGAAGCTGCCGCTGGTCGAGGCGCAGCAGCACCGGCGCTTCCTGAAGACCCATCTGCCGGTGGATGCGCTCGTCTATTCCCCGAAGGCGAAATACATCTACATCGGTCGCGACGGGCGCGACGTGATGTGGTCCATGTGGAACCACTTTGCCCACGCCAACGACATGCTCTACGCCGCGCTGAACGACACGCCCGGTCGCGTCGGCCCGCCCATCCATCGCCCGCCGGCCGATATCCGTGCGTATTTCCTCGAATGGCTGGAGCGCGACGGATATCCCTTCTGGTCGTTCTGGGAGAACATCCGCTCCTGGTGGGAGATCCGGCACCTGCCCAACCTCATGCTCCTCCATTTCGAGGAACTCAGGGCCGACCTGCCCGGGCAGATCCGCCGCATCGCCGACTTCCTGGAGATTCCGATCGACGAGGACCGCTTCCCGCACATCCTCCGCCATTGCAGCTTCGCCTGGATGAAGGCGCACGGGCAGAAGACGGTGCCTCTCGGCGGGGCGCTGTGGGAGCGGGGCGCGCAGACTTTCGTCAACAAGGGCACGAACGGCCGCTGGCGCGACACGCTGACGGCCGAGGATTGCCGGCGCTACGAGGCGATGGCGCGACGCGGACTGGGCGAGGCCTGCGCGCGCTGGCTGGCGACAGGGCTGATGCCGGCGACTATGGCGCGCGCGGCCTGAGGCAGGTGGGGGCGGCGGCCTGCCGCCCCCGCGACCTCCTCAGAACAGAAAATCCTCGGTCGTCATGCTGGTGACGCCCACCACCATGATCTCGAGGTCGGCGCGGCCGTCGCCGTCGATGTCGGCCTGCACCAGTACGCCGCGGGCCTTCGCCTCCCACCGCAGTTCCGCGACGGATGGCGTGCCCCGTGTGCCGGTGAAGCCGTCGCTGCCGATGAACGCGAACCCCTGGTCGTCGGGCGTGACCGGGTCGGTGTCGATGCCCGAGAGGTCGACGACGTCGCCCTCTGAAGGGTCGAAATCCGTGATGCTGTCGCCTGCGCGGCGCGGCGAGTCCGTGGCGTCGTCGAAGACGAAGCTGTCCGCACCATCGTCGCCGGTCAGCCGGTCCGTGCCCTCACCGCCGAAGAGGGAATCATTGCCGGCCCCACCCGAGAGCCGGTCGTCCTCAGTGCCGCCGAAGAGCTGGTCGCGCCCGGCGCCGCCGATCAGCAGGTCGTTGCCATCCTCGCCATAGAGCTCGTCGCCGGAGAGGGCCACCAGGGTGGGCACCGGGCTGCCCGCGCTGCTGGCATCTTCGCCGGCGCGGATGGTGTCGTTGCCCGACCCGCCGTCCAGGCTGTCGCTGCCATCGCCACCGATCAGCACGTCATCCCCGCCGAGCCCGGTGACCTGGTCGTCGCCCCCGAGGGCGCGCAGATGGTCGTTCGCCGCTGTCCCCTCCAGGATGTCGGCGCCCCGCGTCCCGATCTGCGCCGACAGCGCCTCCACGCTCACGTAGTCCAGGAGGAATTGCCGCGTCTGGTTCTGCGCCGCGGTGCTGACCGGCGGTAGGTTCCCATAGTCCGCCGTGTCCCAGGTGCTCTCCCCGGCCCAGATGTTCATGAAAAGCTGCATGTCGTGCGTCGGCACGATCTGCTTCTCGACACGCAGCACCACGCCGTCCACGAGCCAGCGCACCTGGCTCGGCATCCACTCGATGCGATAGGTGTGGAACTCCATGAGCGAGCCACCGCCCGGCAGCGGCGCGACCTCGAAATGGCCGTTCCCGAAGGGCTCATTGTCGTAGACGTTGGTCTGGGTCTGGTTCGGATGTGCCGGATCGGCGCTGCGTTTCGGAATCCACTCGTAGTCGATCTCGTCGTGCAGGCCGGTATCCGGGAAGAAGGCGTAAGGGAAGAAGCCGGCGATCAGGCCGGATGGATTGGCCGGGTTGCCGTTGGCGTCGTTCGGATTGAGCATCGCCCGCGTCTCGAAGGCGATGCCCCCCGGCGCGCTGCTCGTTGCGAAGCCGAAGAACTGGTTGGTGAAGGCGGAGGTACCGTAGTAGGTGGGCGCGCCTGGACCGGGAAAGGGATTGTAGGTATCGAGCTGGATCACGGCGTTGCCGCCGCTGGCGTTCGGCTGGGCGTCGCGGATCTGGGTATTGCCGAAGAAGGAGCCGGGGCCGGTCTGGTGGCTCCAGGTCGCGGTGCTCAGCGGCCCGTCGATGTTGAAGTCGTCGCGGAAGATGGTCCGCGTCGCGGATATTGCCGCCATGGCCCGTGTCGTCCCTGCGATGTCTCGTCCGGAGCCCGGGCGGGACATCCCGCCCGGCCCGCTTGCGCGCCATGCTGGCCGATATCGCCACGGTTCCGCAAGGTCACCGCCCCTGCATCAGCAGGCGCGGATGCATGGGCGGCACCGGCCTCGCGCCGCCCGCAGCCTACTCCGGCCGGATGCCCGCCCTGCGGATCACCGCGGCCCAGCGCGGCACCTCCGCGCGGATCATCGCCGCGAATTCCGCGCGTGCATTGCCGACCGGCTCCATCCCCTGCGCGCTGATCGCGGCCACCACCTCCGGATCGCGCAGCGCACCAGCCGCAGCCGCATTGAGCCGCTCCAGCACCGACGGCGGCACCGCGGCCGCCGTCACCAGGCCGT
>JAIYAI010000124.1 GCA_027489135.1 Acetobacteraceae bacterium | reverse complement strand
GTCGGCCTCGGCGGCGTCGGGATGAACGCGCTCTTCGCAGCGGTGGCGGCGGGCGGGGAGCCGGTCATCGCCATCGACACCAATCCGGAGAAGCTCGGCCTCGCCCGGCAATGGGGGGCGACACACACCTTCCTGGCGACCGATCCGGACTGCGCCGAGCAGGTGAAAGCCGTGACCAATGGCGGCCTCGATACCGTGGTGGAGACGGCCGGGACCATCAAGGCGATGGAGATGGCCTATGCCATCACCGCGCGCGGCGGGCGCGTGGTCAGCGCCGGGCTGCCGGCGGCGGACGCCAAGTTCAGCTACCTGCACGGCGCGCTCGTCTCCGACGAGAAGGCGCTGGTCGGCAGCTACATGGGAAGCTGCATCCCGGAGCGGGACATTCCGCGCTTCCTCGGCCTCTACAAGCGCGGCAAGCTGCCGGTGGGATCGCTGAAGTCGGGCTTCCTGCCGCTGAGCGAGATCAACGCAGGCTTCGACCGGCTGGCGGACGGGTCCGTGCTGCGGCAGATCCTGCGGCCGAACATGGCGTAGCAGCCGCACGGCCTTTCTCCCTCCCCCGCTGGCGGGGGAGGGTCGGGGTGGGGGTGGCCCCCGCCCATCACTCTCGGAGGCCCCCCATGGACACCCCCGTCACCTTCCCCTCCGACGGCCTTACCCTCGCCGGCGACCTGCACGTCCCCGACGGCGCCACCGGCCCCCGCCCCGCCTTCATCGTCCTGCACGGCTTCGCCGGATCGAAGGACAAGAGCCATGCCGAGATGATGGCACGTCTCTTCGAATCCTGGGGCTATGTGGCGCTGCGCTTCGATTTCCGCGGCTGCGGGATGAGCGAGGGGCGACGCGGCTACATCCTCTGCCACGACCAGGTGGCGGATGCGAAGAACGCGCTCACCTGGCTCGCCCAACGGCCGGAGGTGGACCCGAAGCGCATCGGCGTGATCGGCCACAGCTTCGGCGCCGCGGTCGCGGTCTTCGCGGCCTCGGTCGACCAGCGCTTCGCAGCTTGCATCTCCTCCTGCGGCTGGGGCCATGGCGAGCGCAAATTCATGGGCCAGCACCCAGGGGAGGACTGGCCGAAATTCCTCAAGCTCCTCGCCGACAACCGTGCCCACAAGGAGAAGACCGGCGAGACCCTGATGGTGCCCCGCTTCGCCGTGGTGCCGATGCAGCCGCATCTGCGCGCCAACCTCTCCCCCAGCGCACAGATGGAAGTGGCGGGCGACACGGCGCAATCCATGTTCGATTTCAAGGCGGAGGAGGTGGTGCATTTCCTCTCGCCGCGCCCCGTGCTGTTCCTGCACGGCGCCGACGATACGGTGACCCCCACCGAGCAGTCGCTGCGCATGTGGGAACTCGCCGGCCAGCCCAAGGACCTCGTGCTGATCACCGGCACGGACCACTTCCCCCTCGGCGGCGCCGGGCGGCCGCGGACGGAGGCGATCCTGAAGGGCTGGATGGACCGCTACATCCCGGTCGCCGCCTGATGCGCATCGCCGCCACCGACCTGCAGCGCATGGCCGAGGGCATCTTCGCAGCGGAAGGCGTCACCCCCGACCACGCCCGAACCTGGGCCGAGGTGCTGGTCTGGGCGAACCTGCGCGGCGTCGACAGCCACGGCGTGCTGCGCATCCCCCGCTACCTCGAGCAGATGGCGGCTGGCTTCATCCACCCGAAGCCGGAGATGAAACTGCTGCGCGCCGCCGGCGCCATCGCGCTGCTGGACGCAGATCGCGCGCCCGGCCCCGTGGCGATGCAGCGCGCGATGGCGGAGGCGATCGAGCGTGCGCGCGCCGTGCATGTCGGCTGGTGCGTCGCGCGCGACATCACCCATGCCGGCGCGGTCGGCCATTTCGCGCTGCAGGCCGCCGAGCAGGGCATGGCCGGCCTCGTCATGACCGCCAGCATCCCGCTGATGGCCTGGCCCGGATCGAAGGGCGCGGTGGTCTCGACCAATCCCATCGCCATCGCCATGCCCGCGGCGGGGCGGGCGCCGCTGGTCATCGACCTCGCCACCGCCGCGGTCGCCAACGGCAAGGTGCTGGCGGCGAAGGAGACGGGGGCGACCGTGCCGCCGGGCTGGGGCCTCGACAAGGACGGCGCGGAGACGACGGATGCCGCGCGCATCGCGACCCTGCTGCCGCTCGGCGCGCATAAGGGTGCGGGGCTGTCGCTGATGATCGAGTGCCTGACCTCGATCGTCGCCATGAACCCGGTGATCGCGCCGGCGCTGCGCGGGGATCTCGCCAAGGGCGACGTGCGGATGAACGGCGTCGCCATCGCGGTCGATCTCTCGGCCTTCGGCGACCCGGACGCGATCCAGGGCGAGGTGACGGAGGTGGCGTCCCGCATCGCCACCGCGCCGCGCGCGGCCGGCGTTGACGCGCTGACCCTGCCCGGGGAGCGCGGCGACGCGGTGAAGGCGGAGCGCCTGGCCCAGGGCATTCCGCTGCCCGCCGGCACCTGGGCGAAGCTGAAGGCGGAGGCGGAGAAGCGCGGCGTGGCGGTGCCGCACGCTATTCCGAACTGACGCCTCGCGCCTGGATCACGCCGCGCCAGCGCGCGATCTCCGCCACCACGAAGTCCCGCATCTGCTCCGGCGTGCTCGTCAGCGCCGTGCCGTCCAGCATCTCCGCCAGCCGCGCCTGCACGGCGGGCTGCGACGCGGCATGCACGACCGCGCGGTTGAGGCCGGCCAGCACCTCCGGCGCCATGCCGCGCGGCGCGGCGACGCCGCCCCAGGTGGTCGCCTCGTAGCCGGGCAGCGCGGCCTCCGCGACCGTCGGCACGGTCGGCAGCCGGGCGGAGCGCGTGGCGGAGGTCACCGCCAGCACCCGCACCGTGCCGTCCTGCACCTGGGGAAACACCGTGGTCGCCGTGCCGCACACCATCGGCACGTCGCCGGCGAGCAGCGCCGTCAGGCTGGCCGCATCGCCACGATAGGGCACATGGGTCATCTGCACGCCGCCCATGGCGTTCAGCATCTCTCCCACCAGGTGCTGGGTGGAGCCGTTGCCGGCCGACCCGAAGGCCACCGCCCCCGGCGCCACCTTCGCCATCGCCAGAAGCTGCTTCAAGTCCTGCGCCGGATAATCGGCCCGCACCGCCACGACGAAGGCGTAGCGCACGATCAGCGAGACCCAGGAGAATCCGTCGACCGGCTCATAGGTCAGGTTTCGCGCGAAGGCGGCGCTGACCGCGTGGCCGCCGGTCAGCAGCAGCAGGGTCGTGCCGTCCGGCGCAGCGCGGGAGACGGCGGCGGCGGCGATGTTGCCGCCCGCGCCGGGCCGGGATTCCACCACGACATTGGCGCCCAGGCTCTCGCTGATCCCCGGCGCGATCAGCCGCGCCATGGCGTCGGCCGGGCCGCCCGGGCCGAAGCCGTGCACCAGCGTCACCGTGCGGGCCTGCGCCAGCGCCGGCGTGGCCAGCGGCGCCAGCAGCAGCGCACGACGGGATGCGCGCAGCATCAGACGCTCGCCGCATCGCGGAAGGCCTGGGGCGCGCCGGGGCCCCATTGGCTGCGCAAGCCCTGGCTGCGCGGCACGCGGCGCGGCGGGGTCTGATCGTTCAGCAGGTCGGAGTCCGTCCAGTGCTCATGCACGCGGCCCCAGGGATCGGCCCAGTAGTCGAAGATCTGGCTGCCCAGCAGGTGCCGCCCGATGCCCCAGAAATGCTGGTAGGCGCCGCTGCCCTTCAGGTGGTCGTGGCCGGCCATCAGGTCGTCCACGTCCTGCACCTCGAAGGAGACATGGTTGAGGCCGCGCTTCTCGTTGCGGGCGAACATCATGGTGTGGTGGTCGACGAAGTCGCCGCCGCGATCCGCGCGGGTGAAGCTGGCGAGCATGAGATCCGGGTTCTCGTCCGCATGCACGTCGTCCGAGACGACCAGGCCGAGATGCCGACGGACCCAGGCCTTGGAGCCCTCGATATCCGGCGTGGCGAGCACGGCATGGCCGATGCGCTTCACCTGGCAGGGACGGATGTCGAGCCGCTGCAGGTCGCCGAGGCGCTTCCGCTCCGGCCCCGTGTTCAGCACGCTGGTGCGCACCGGCAGGGTGGGCAGCGTCGCCATGCCGTGCATCACCTCGATCGGGAAGCCGTTCGGCTCCGTCAGCCGCACGACATGGCCGCCGCCGGGCTCGTCCAGCGCCGTCACCGTGCTGCCGGTCGCCTGCGCCAGGCGCTGCAGGTCGTCCAGGCTGCCGGCCGCGAAGCCGATGCCGAGGACCTTCGGCTCGCCAAGTTCGGTGATGTGGCAGTGATGCGGCGCATCTGTGCCGCGCATGTAGAGCGCGCGGTCCGTCCGCGCGCTGCGGACCAGGCCGAAATCGGTGAGGAATTTCTCGGCCTGGTCGAGATCCGGCGAGCGCAGCCGGATATACGCGATGTCGCGCACCTTGATGATCGGATCGGTCATGGCATTTCCCCGCATATGGGGAAATCCTAGCCG
>JAIYAI010000539.1 GCA_027489135.1 Acetobacteraceae bacterium | reverse complement strand
GGTGGAGAGCCTCGATGTCGGCGCCTTCGGCGGCTACATGGTGCCCGCCGCGACGCCGCGCGCCATCGTCGACCGCCTGGCGGAGGAGACCGGCAAGGCGCTGGCGACGGAGGAGGTGCGCACGCGCTTCGGCCAGATCGGCTTCCAGCCGCAGTATCGCAACACCGCCGATTTCACGGCCTTCCTGAAGCGCCACCGCGAGGAGTTCCGCGAGATCATCCAGGCCAACAACCTCCGGGTGGACGGGTGACCTGAGCGCCACCGCGGCGCCGGCCGCACCGCCGCGCCGCTGGCGCGGGGTGGGGCGGCTGACGCCGGCGCGGCTGCTGGTCGCGCTGCTTGCCGTGCTGGCCATCGGCGCCGCGCTGTGGCGGCTGCAGGATGCGACGCTCGCCGTGATCGTGGAGCGGGCGGCGCCGGGCGGCGTGCCCGTCACGGTCTTCCGCCCCGCCTCCGGTGCGCCGCCGGGGCCGGTGGTCGTGGTGGCGCATGGCTTCGCGGGGGCGCAGCAGTTGATGCTGCCCTTTGCGGTGACCCTGGCGCGGCACGGCCATGTCGCCGTGACCTTCGACTTCCCCGGCCATGGCCGCAACGCGGAGCCCCTGGCCGGCGGCCTGCGCGACCACCAGCGCGCCTCGACCTCGCTGCGCGGGGCGCTGGAAATCGTGGAGCACTACGCGCGCGACCTGCCGGAGGGGCGCGACGGCGTCATGCTGCTGGGCCACTCGATGGGCGGGCACGTGGTGCTGGACCACGCCATGGCGCGGGGCGCGGCGATCGCGGGGACCGTCGCCGTCTCGACCTTCGGCGCGGCGATCCCGCCCGGCAGCGCGGGTCCACGCAACCTGCTGGTCATGGTCGGCGGCTGGGAGCCGGGCCGGCTGCGCGAGGAGTCCGCGCGCATGGCCGCCTCCGGCCTGCCCGACGGTACGGCGGTGCGGCCCGACACGACCTACGGCAGCTTCGCGGAGGGCACCGCGCGCCGCCTGGCGATCATCCCCGGTGTCGAGCACATCGCGGTGCTTTACGGCGCGAAGGGTCTCGAGGCCGCGGCGCAATGGGCGGATTCGGTGGCGGGCCGGGCACCGACGCCGGTGCGCTTCGTCGATGCGCGCGGCCCTTGGATCGGGCTGCTGATGCTGGGGCTGGTTGCGCTGGCCTGGCCGCTGGCGGCGCTGCTGCCGCGGGCCGATCGCGGGCGGCTTGGCGCCAGCGCGGGGCTCGGCGCGGGGCTTGGCTGGCGGCGGCTCTGGTGGGTGGCGTTGCTGCCGGCGGTGGCGACACCGCTGCTGCTGCGCCTGGTGCCGACGGACGCGCTGCCGCTGCTGCTCGGCGACTATGTCGCGGCGCATTGCGCGCTCTACGGCGCGCTCACGGCGCTCTGCCTCTGGCGCGCCGGCGCGACCATGCCCTGGACGCGGGAGCCGGCGCGGCGGACGCGCTGGTGGCCGGTGCTGGTCGGTGGCGCGGCGCTCGCGGCCTATGGCACGCTCGGCATCGGCAGCGCGATCGATGCGGAGGTCATGGCCTTCTGGCCCGTCGGCGCGCGCTGGTGGCTGACGGGGGCGATGCTGGCAGGGCTGCTGCCCTTCTTCCTGGCCGACGAATGGCTGACGCGCGGGCCCGGCGCGGCGCCGCTCGGCTATGCCGCGACGAAGCTCTGCTTCCTGCTGAGCCTCGCGCTGGCCATCGCGCTCGATCTGAAGCGGCTGTTCTTCCTGATCATCATCCTGCCCGTCATCCTGCTGCTCTTCCTGGTCTTCGGGCGCTTCAGCGCCTGGGCGTGGCGCAGCACAGGGCATCCCTGGATCGCCGCGCTCGGCAACGCGGCGATCCTCGCCTGGGCGACGGGGACGATCTTTCCCCTCGTGGCGCGGTAACCGCTACTCGGCGGCGACCGCGCGCGGCCCCGGCGTGAGCAGGTCGAGCACCGCCGAGACGGGCCGGTCCGCGGGATCGAGGATCGCCGCCGCCACCGTCGCCGCATCGGCGCCGAGGCCGGCATGCGCCACGCAGTCGGCGAACTTGGTGACCAGTTCCGCATCGGTCAGCGGCATGGTCGGGCCGCCGCGCAGCTCCTCGACCCGGCGGTGCAGCGTGCTGCCGTTCTTCATCCGCACCGTGATGTCGGCATAGCGCGGGTTCAGCGACCCCTGCCCCTCGCGCTTGACGACCTTCGGCATGAAGGCCTGGATGACGGGGCGCTGCACGGCCTCGTCCTCGAAGCTCGGCAGGCCGACCCTGCCGTCGGTCAGCGCCGCGGCGACGGCGTATTGCAGGCTGAACTTGCCCTCGAGCCCGGTCTGCGGGCGGTCATGCAGCAGCGGCTGGAAGGCCCGCGCGCTGCCCTCCACCTCCACCGCCGCGACGTCCTCGACGCCGATGCCGGTCTCGGCCTTCAGGTCCAGAAGCCCGTCCAGCGTGCGGTGCGTCGCGTAGCACATCGGGTATTTCTTCACCTCGAGCTGCGCGCGGACCAGCAGCCGCGGCTCATTGCCGCCGAGGCCGTCGAGCAGCTTCGAGATGTCCTCCCCGGCGCCGTAGAGCCGGGCATAGCCGCGGTCGCCCTCCAGCGCGGCATGGGCGGAGTCGAAGCCCTCCCGCGCCAGCAGCGCGCATTGCAGCGCGGCGCGGTTGGCATGCGCGGCCTGGAAGGACTTGGCGTCGGTGCCGAAGTTCTCGCGGCTACCCGCGGCCTGCGCGACCGCGAGGCCGATCGCGTCCGCGGTCTTCATGGCGTCGAGCCCGAGCAGGTTGGCGCAGGCGACCGTGGCGCCGAGCGTGCCGATGCTGGCTGTGGCGTGGAAGCCCTTCGCATAGTGCTCGTCGCCGATGATCTCGCCGATCCGGCCCATGATCTCGAAGCCAGCGACATAGGCCGCGGCGACGGCATCGAGCCCGAGCCCTTCCGCCTCGGCCAGCGCGCAGAGCGCCGGCAGCATGGCGACGGAGGGATGGCCGCGCAGCGGCCCCGTGACGTCGTCATAGTCCAGCACATGGCCGGCGATGCCGTTGACGAAGGCCGCCTGCTCGATGCCGAGCCGCTCCGCAAGCCCCCAGACCCGCGCCCGGCCGGGGCCGGAGGAGGCGCGGGCGTAGCGCAGCGCCGCCTGCACCGGCCCTTCGTGCAGCCCGCCCAGCGCGCAGGCCAGCGTATCGAGTAGCGCGCGGCGCGCCATATGCGCCTCGGTCGGCGTGATGGTCTTCGGCGTGATGCCTTCGGAGAAGGCGCCGATGCGTTCGCTCAGGGTCTCGGACATGGTTCTTCCTCCTCTATTGGACTGTCGCGCCGCTGGCGCGGATCACCGGGTCCCAGCGCTCGCGGTCGTTGTCCCATTGGCGCTGGAATTCCGCGGCGCCGCCGATCATCGGCGCGAGGCCGTTGCGGGCCATCGTCTCCACCACGGCGGGATCGGACAGCGCCTCGCGCGTCGCCGCCTCCAGCCGCGCGATCACGGCACCAGGCAGGCCGCGCGGGCCGGCGAGCCCACCCCAGTTCAGCGCGGCGAAGCCGTGGATGCCGCTCTCCGCCACGGTCGGCACCTCGGCCAGCCAGGGCTGGCGCGTCGCCGACGGCACGGCGATGGGTCGCAGCTTGCCCTCGCGGATCTGCGGCAGGACGGAGGCGACGGTGGAGAAGGCGTAGTCGACGCGCCCGGCCATCAGGTCGGTCGCAAGCTGCGCACCGCCGCGATAGCCGACGCTCTCTGTCCTGATGCCGGCCATGCGGTCCAGCAGGTAGCCGGTGAGATGGCCCGAGGTGCCGACGCCGGGATGGCCCCAGCTCAGCCGCCCCGGCGCTGCCTTCGCGGCCGCGACCAGGTCAGCAAGGGTCCGCCAGGGCCGCGCCGGCGGCACCACCAGCACGTTCGAGACGTCGGCCACGAGCGCGATGGGGACGATGTCGGTATAGGCGTTGTAGGAAAGCTCGCGGTTGATGACGGGGTTCACCACCATCGTGCCCATGGTGCCGAGCACCAGGGTGTAGCCATCCGGCGCCGCCCGCGCGCCGAGTTCCATGGCGATGGTCGATCCCGCGCCGGGCCGGTTCTCGATGATGACGGGCTGTCCGAGCGCCTCGCCGAGCCGCGGCGCGATGATGCGCACCATGGTGTCGATGGCGCCGCCAGGCGGGAAGCCGACCAGGATGCGCACGGGCCGGTCCGGCCAGGCCTGCGCGCGCGCCACGCCGGGCGCGAGGCTCGCCGCGGCCAGCAGGGTGCGCCGCGCGATCATATCGGGATGGTCTCCGCGTTGTAGGTGTAGAGCCAGTCGTAGCGGTCCCGCACCTTCGTCTCCTCGAACTCCCGGTCGATATACGCCTTGGCACCGGCGGCATGCGCCAGCTCGGGGTTGTGGAAGCGCTTGGCGTTGTCGTTGGAGCCGCGGACCATGCGGGCGGTGCGGTCGCGGCGGGCATCCTCGTAGCGGCGCAGCGCGGCTTCCGTGTCCGGGATCT
>JAIYAI010000297.1 GCA_027489135.1 Acetobacteraceae bacterium | reverse complement strand
GGTCGCCGGCGATGGCGATGCGCAGCCCCTTCGTGCCCGCGCCCAGCGTCGGCAGCACGGGTTCGTCCGCACGCCATTGCTGCGCGGGGTCGTCCGGGTCCGCGCCCTGCATCGCGTCATAGGCGAGGGCCAGATCGCCCAGCGTGCGCGCGAAGGGACCGAGATGGTCGAAGCTCGCCGCGAACAGGTAGCCGCCGGTGCGCGACAGCCGGCCATAGGTCGGCTTCAGCCCCCAGATGCCGCAGAGCGAGGAGGGCACGCGGATCGACCCGTTGGTGTCCGACCCCAGCGTGAGCGGCACCATCCCCGCCGCCACCGCGGCCGCCGAGCCGCCGGAGGAGCCGCCCGCCATGCGCGCTAGGTCATGCGGATTATGCGCCGGCCCGTAGTGCTCGTTCTCGGTGGTGAAGCCATAGGCGTATTCGTCCATGTTCAGCGCGCCGAGCATCACGGCGCCCGCTGCCGAGAGCTTCCGCACCAGATAGGCATCGCGCGCGGCCGGCGGCGCGTCGCGCTCGATCTTCGATCCCGCCAGTGTGGTGATGCCCGCGAGGTCGAAGAGGTTCTTCACCGCCACCGGCACGCCGGCCAGCGGCCCGGGGTCGCGCCCCGCGGCCACGGCTGCATCCACCGCGGCGGCCTCGGCCCGGGCGCGGGCGGCGGTGACCTCGGTGAAGGCGTTGTACCGGGGGTCCCGCGCGGCGATGTCGGCCAGCGCGGCCTCCGTCACGGAGAGCGCGCTGCGGCGCCCGGCGCGGACATCGGCCGCAATCTGCGTGGCGCTGGCGGTCATGGTGCGGTCCTGCCCGCGACGAAGACCGGCGCCGCCTCGTCCGCCGGCCCGACGGGCAGCGACTGCACCACCGTCGCCATGCGTGCGGCCAGGCGCAGGTTCATCACCACCCCCGGCAAATGCGCGCTGTCGAGCGGCAGGCCGAGCGCGGCGGCCACGGCCTTCGCATAGCCCTCGGCATCGAATTCGGTGGCGCTCATGCGGCGGGTGCTCCCTCCAGCGAGGCGTTGGCCGGGGTCTCCGGCAAGGTCGGGAAATGGCAGGCGACGCGGCGGCCGCCGGGCAGGCTGTGCACGGGGGGCGCGCGGCGGGCGCAGAGTTCCGTGCCGATCGGGCAGCGGCCGTGGAAGCGGCAGGCCTTGGGGTCGGGATCGATGGGGCTGCGCGGCTCCCCGGTCAGGTGCACGCGCTTCGGCCGCTTCATGCCCGGCGTGCTGACCGCGCCGACCAGCGCGCGGGTATAGGGATGCGCAGGCGCGGCGAAGACCGCCTCGGCGGGCCCCTCCTCCATCACCTTGCCGAGATACATCACCAGCACGCGGTCGCAGAGCAGCCGCACCACGTTGAGGTCGTGGCTGACGAACAGGTAGGCCGCACCCATCCGCGCCTGCAGCGACTTCAGCAGGTCGAGGATCACCACCTGTACGGAGACGTCGAGCGCGCTGGTCGGCTCGTCCAGCACCAGCAGCGCGGGTTCGGTGGCGATGGCGCGGGCGATGCCGACGCGTGCCTTCTGCCCGCCGGAGAGCTGGTGCGGGAAGCGCGAGAGCAGCGCGGTGGGCAGGCCGCAGAGCGTCGCGGCTTCCGTCACCCGCGCGCGCAGCGCCTCCCCCGACAGGCCCTTCAGCTGGCGCAGCGGCCGGGCGATCGCCTCCGCCGCGGTGTGGCGCGGATTGATCGAGCCCTCGGCGTCCTGGAAGACCATCTGGATCGCGGCGCGGCGCGTGGCGTCGCGGCCGAAGCGGGCGGCGGGGATCGATCCGATCTCCTCGCCGTTCAGGCGGATGCTGCCCTCGGTCGGGTCGAGCAGCCGGGCAAGCACGCGGGCCAGGGTGGACTTGCCGCAGCCGCTTTCGCCGACCAGCCCCACCGTCTCCCCGGCGGCGACGGAGAGCGAGACGTCGTCCACCGCATGCAGCACCGGCGCCGGCGCGCGCCATTGCGCGAGGCCCGGCTTCGGCAGCACGAAGCGACGGTGCAGGCCCGTGACCTCCAGGAGTGGCGTCACAGCGGATGCCGGCACGCGACCATGCGCCCCTCCTCCTCCTGCCGCAGCAGCGGCGGCACGGCGCAATCGGCATGGGCGCGGTCGCAGCGCGCCAGGAAGCGGCAGGGCGCGAGGTTCGTCGCGCGCAGGTCCGGCAGGTTGCCGGGGATGGAGACGAGGCCCGAGAGCGGCACGCCTGGCCGCGGCGTCGCCGCGATCAGCTTGGCCGTATAGGGGTGGCGCGGCGTGGCGAAGATCTCCGCCGTCGGTGCCGATTCCACCACATGCCCCGCATGCATTACCACGATCCGGTCGCAGTATTCGGTGGCCAGGCCGAGGTCATGGGTGATCAGCACGGTCGCCATGCCGCGTTCGCGGGCCAGCGTGGTGACGAGGTCCATGATCACCGCCTGGGTGGTGACATCGAGGCCGGTGGTGGGCTCGTCCGCGATCAGCAATGCCGGCCGGCAGGCCAGAGCCAGGGCGATGCCGATGCGCTGGCACATGCCGCCCGAGAGCTCGAAGGGATAGGCATGGGCGCGGCGGCGGGGGTCGGGGATGCCGACCTCCGCCAGCAATTGCACGGCGCGGTCCGGTGCCTGATCGCGGGTGACGCCGCCATGGCGGATCAGCACATCGGCGATCTGGCGGCCCACGGGGCGGATCGGGTTCAGCGCGGCACGGGGGTTCTGGAAGATCATCGACATCTCCCGGCCCCGCAGGTCGGCGATGTCGGCATCGCTCGCCGCCAGCAGGTCGATGCCGGAGAAGCGCACATCGCCCGCGGTGACGCGCCCCGCGGCATCGAGCAGGCGCATCACGGCATAGGCGGTGACGGACTTGCCGGACCCGCTCTCCCCCACCACGCCGACGCATTCGCCGCGATGCACGGCGAGCGAGACCTGCTCCAGCGCCCGCACCAAGCCGGAACGCGTGCGGAATTCGACCGAGAGGTCGCGCACGTCCAGCACCGGCACGCGCGCATGCGGCCCGATCTTGGCCGCGTCGAGCGTCGCGGCGGCGCTCATGTCCGCTTCCTCGGGTCGACGATGTCGCGCAGGCCGTCGCCGAGCAGGTTGAAGGTGAAGACCGCGAGCATCAGGGCGAGGCCCGGGAAGAGTGCGATCCACCATTCGCCGGAGATGATCGTGCTCGCCCCCTCCGCGACCATGATCCCCCATTCCGGCGTCGGCGGCCGGATGCCGAGACCGATGAAGGACAGGCCGGCGCAGTTCAGGATGGCGTAGCCCAGGGTCAGCGAGACCTGCACCATCATGATCGGCAGCAGGTTGGGCGCGACCTCCGTCAGCAGGATGCGGCCTTCGGAGAAGCCGGAGAGGCGCGCGGCCTCCACGAAGCCGGCGTCGCGGCGGATATTGGCCTCGGCGCGGGCGATGCGGGCGTAGATCGGGAAGTTCACGATCGCCGTGGCGATGACGATGCTCTCGACGCTGTTGCCCACCGCAGCGACGATGCCCATGGCGAGGACAAACAGCGGGAAGGCCATCAGCGTATCGGCGATACGGCCGATGATGCGGTCCCACCAGCCGCCGAAGAAGCCGGCCGCCGTGCCGGCGAGCGTGCCGAAGACAAAGACGATGGCTACGGCGGCGAAGGCCATGCCGAGGTCGAGCCGCGTCGCCGCCACGACGCGGGAGAACACGTCGCGGCCGAGGCTGTCCGTGCCGAACCAGTGCTTCGCCGAGGGCGGCTGCAGCGCGGGGCCGGCACCGGCGATGGGGTCGTAGGGCACCAGGGCGGGGCCGAAGATGGCGGCGAAGACCAGCAGCGCGAAGAGCCCGAAGGCGAGTGCGGTGACCGGGTTCTCGCCGAGCACGTAGCGGATGTGGCGGAGCAGCCCGGCCTTGGGCGGGGCGGAGGCGACGGTCGCGCTCACGCCTCCAGCCTCACCCGCGGGTCGATCACCTGGTAGAGCAGGTCGATCATCAGGTTCAGCAGCACGTAGAGCACGCCCATGGTCATCACGAAGCCCTGCACCGGCGCGTAGTCCGAGGCGATGAGCGCCTCCACCGCGTAGGACCCGATGCCGGGCCAGGCGAAGACCTTCTCCACCAGCACATTGGCGCCGAGCAGGAAGGAGAAGACCATACCGAGCGTCGTCACCACCGGCAGCAGCGCGTTGCGAAGCGCATAGGCGACGACGACGGTGCGGCCCGAAAGCCCATGCCCCCGCGCCGCGCGGATGAAGTCGCTGCCCATCACCGCCAGCATGGACCCCCGTGTGATGCGCGCGATCGGCGCGACGGCGAAGATGCCGAGCGTGATCGCCGGGAGGACGATCTGCGCCAGCGCCGAGCGGAAGGTCTCGAGGTCGCCGGCGAGGAGGCTGTCGATCAGGTAGAACCCCGTCACATGCGGCGGCGGCGAGGCGAAGGCGTCGAGCCGACCCAGCGGCGCCGGCGCCCAGCCGAGCAGGTAGTAGAAGACGTAGATCAGCAGCAGCCCGGTGAAGAAGGTCGGCAGGGAGACGCCGAGCGTCGCCACCACCCGGCAGAGGTTGTCGAGCCAGGAGTTCTGCTTCAACGCCGCCAGCACGCCGAGGGTGATGCCGACCGACCCCGCGAAGAGCAGCCCAAGGAGCGTCAACTCCGCCGAGGCCGGCAGCCGCGTGGTCAGTTCATGCAGCACGGGCTGGCCGGTGGTGATCGACAGGCCGAGATCGCCGCGCAGCAGGTCCTGCACGTAGTCGAGGAACTGCACCGGCAGCGGCTGGTCCAGGCCGAGCTTCGCGCGGATCTCCGCGATCGCCTGCTGCGTTGCGGCCGGCCCGGCGAAATAGGCCGCCGGGTCGCCGGGCAGGGCGCGGGTCAACAGGAAGGTGACGATCACCACCCCGACCAGGGTCGGCAGCGCGGCGGCCAGCCTGCGGACGGTGACCCCCAGCATCAAGCGATGCCCGGCCGCTGCAAGCGGCCGAGCGCGCCTCTGCGCGCCGCCGCCAGTGCGGCGAAAGCCAAGCGGCCGGATGGCCGCGCCGGCGCCTGAGGCATCATCATGCCGTCTTCGACAGGGTGCGGTAGTCGAGCTGCCGATGGAACCAGTAGCGGTAGCCCTGGATCGACTGCTGCATCGCCACGTTCAGATAGGGCTGGAAGAGCGGGATGCGCGGCACGTCTTCCCAGGCCAGCTTGACGAAGCCCTTCACCGCCGCCTCGTAGTCGCCCTGCGAGGCCGCGAAGCGCGACCGGTCGATCAGCGCGTCCATCGCCGGGTTCTTGTAGGACATCGTGTTGAACACCGCGTCCTGCCCGTGATAGGCCCAGTAGAAGAAGTAGTCCGGATAATTCAGCCAGCCGCCGAAGGTGTTGGTGATCAGCGGCATCTCCTTCTTGAGAAGCTCGTTCCGCCAGTTTGCGCCGGGCACCTTGTTGATCGTCGCGCGGATGCCGATGCGCGACAGGTTCTCCGCCAGCGCCAGGGAGATCGGCTCGTTGATGGTGGCAAGGCCGAGGGCGAAGGACAGCTTCGTCTCGAAGCCGTTGGGATAGCCGGCCTCCGTCAGCAGGGCCTTCGCGCGCTCGAGGTCGGTGCGGAAGGGGCCGGGCTGCGGCCATTCGATCTTCGCGGGGTCCGCGGGGCCGCCGAACATCGGCACGCCCTGGCCGAACAGCGCCTGCTCCATGATCCGCTCATAGGGCACGGCGAAGGCCACGGCCTGGCGCACCTTCACGTTGTTGAAGGGCGGCTTCTGGCAGTTCATGCCGATGTACTGCAGCGCATTCTCGACCGGCGTGGAGACGATCTTCAGGCGCCGCGCGTTCTGCAGTTCCTGGAAGTCCTTCGGCGGCAGGTCGAAGCTGATATCGGCATCGCCGCGTTCCAGCAGCGCGCGGCGGTTGCCGGATTGCGGCACGATGCGCCAGATGACACGGGCCAGCGACGGCTTCGGCCCCTGGGTCCAGGCCTCGTTCCG
This sequence comes from Acetobacteraceae bacterium, assembly GCA_027489135.1. Taxonomy (GTDB): domain Bacteria; phylum Pseudomonadota; class Alphaproteobacteria; order Acetobacterales; family Acetobacteraceae; genus JAIEOP01. The sequence goes on along the minus strand of JAIYAI010000297.1, from coordinate 3,841 downwards.
GATGAAGACCATCTCCTGGCCCGGCACCCAACGCTCCAGCCGGTACGCGCCCGACCCCGCCGGGTTGCTGCGCAGCCAGTCCATCGCCCAGGGGTCCTGCGCGGTGGCGTTGCGCTTGGCGAGGCCGCTGTTGATCACGACGGGCACCGGCACGGCGAGGTCCGGCATGGTCAGCTTGTCGGCGCGCAGGAAATCGATGCGGAAGGTGTGGTCGTCGACGGCGACGAACTGCTCCGGCTTCTCCAGGCTGCCGGCGCGCATCTGGAAGGTGGGGAAGCCGCCCACGGTGACGGCGCGGTCGAAGCTCCACTTCACGTCCTGCGCGGTCACCGGCGTGCCGTCCTGGAACTTGGCGTCGCGGCGCAGCTTGAAGGTGACCGAGGTGGGGGTGAGGTTCCACTCCTCCGCCAGTTCCGGCTTCAGGCTGTTGTAGTCGTACATCTCGTTGCCGGCGGCGTCCTTCTTCACGCCGAAGGTCATCAGCCGGTCGTAAAGGTTCCAGCTTGCCTCATAGGCGGGCCGGTTGGCGCCGACGCCGTGGATGTCCGTGCTGTTGGGCGGGTTCTCGCTGATCAGTAGCAGCGTCTCGCGGCGGCTCTGGGCTTCCGCGTTGCGGATCCCGACGGCGGAGAGCGCGGCGGCGCCGGCGCCGGACTTGAGCAGGGTACGGCGATCGGTCTTCGGGTGCGGCATGGCTGTGGGCGTCCCTGGCAGGCGGGCCCCGGCGGCCCTGTTCTCGCGCAGGGAGACGCAAGCCATGTGCCATGCGGCGGGACATGGCGCCCCGCCACCGCCTTCTATCGCGACTGCCTCAGACTCGGGCGCCCAGCCGGGCCGGACTGCCCAGGGCTGCGGCAGCTACGCCTTCGGCGCGCCGGGCTGGCGCATCGGTTGGGCAGCGGCGAAGCGCTCATCGGCGTCGCAGAGCGCGGCGATGCGGGCGATGTTCGGCAGGGCGTCCAGCGTGCCGCCGCGCTGCTTGTAGCCGCCGACGACCCCGTAGAGGCAGAGATCCGCCATGCCCGGTGCATCGCCATGGCACCAGGCGCCGGAGATGCCGTCGCGCGCGATGCGTTCCTCCACCGCGCCAAGTCCGCGGGCCATCCATTCCCGCGACCAGGCGGCGATCGCCGCCTCGTCCGCACCGAACTGGCTGCCCAGGCGTTCGCGGATGCGCGGCACCAGCAGCGGGTGGGTATCGGCGGCCAGGATCTGCGCCAGGCCCCGCACCCGGGCCCGGCCGCGCGGATCGGCGGGCAGCAGGGCGGGGGTGGGATGCGTCTCCTCCAGCCATTCCAGGATGGCGAGCGACTGGAAGAGCGGCGGGCCGCCATCGCCCGTCTCCAGCGCCGGCACCACGGCCTGCGGATTGACGGCGAGATAGGCCGGATCGAACTGCGCGCCACCCAGGATATCGACGCTGACTTCCCGGTACGCGATGCCCTTCAGCGCCAGGGCGATGCGCACCCGCATCGCGGCGAGCGAGCGCCAATGGCCGTGCAGGATCATCATGGTGCCTTGCTTCCCTTCGTGACCCACCAGGCCGGCAGCACCGCCCCATCCTGCGCACCGAGACCGTCGGCGGAGGCGCGGTCATAGAGGCCGAGCGCGAGTTGCGTCATCGGCAGCAGCGTGCCGCGCGCCGCGGCTTCCTCGATCATCACCCGCATGTCCTTGCGCACGCCGTCGAGGTCGAAGCCGGTGAAGCCGGCATCCTCGCCGGCCAGGGCCTTGGCGATGGCGGGGCCGCGCACCTTCAGCACGTTCGACCCGCCCGTGGTGTCGCCGAACAGCTCCACCAGCCAGGCCGGGTCCTGGCCGAGATGCGCACAGAGCGACACCGCCTCCCCCAGCGCCTGGTAGTAGAGCGCGAGGGGCAGGTTGATCGCGAGCTTCATGCTGGCCCCGGCGCCGACCGGCCCGACATGCTCGACCCGGCGGCAGAGCTTTTCCAGCAGCGGCCGTGCGGCCGCGATGTCGGCGGCCTCGCCGCCGGCGAGTCCGAGCAGGCGGCCCTGCCGCGCCGGGCCCGTGGTGCCGCCGACAGGGCATTCGACGAAGCGGCCACCCGCCGCGCGAACTCGCGCCGCCAGCGCTTCGGTATCCGTGGGGCGGACGGTGCTCATCTCGATGAAGACCTTGCCGGCGCCGGCGGCGAGCAGCCCATCCGAGCCCCCATAGACCGCGTCCTGCGCGGCGGCATCGGTGAGGATGGTGATGATGGCGTCGCATTGCGCGGCCAGCGCCGCGGGTGTGGCGGCGACGGTCGCGCCTTGCGCTTCCAGCGCCGCGGTCTTGCCCGGCGAACGGTTCCAGACGACGAGCGTGGCGCCGGTCTCCAGCAGCCGCGCCGCCATGGCACCGCCCATCCGCCCGAGCCCGGCGATACCGATCCGTTCCATCTCTTCGCCCACCCGGTTGTTGCGGCGCCGTGGATACAGCCGGGCGAAGATGCGTCAACGCCGCGTCGCGCGGTGCCACAGCATCAGCGCCGCGTCGTAGGGCAGCGCCGGCACCTCGCGTAGCCGCCACCACCAGCGCTTGCGCCAGCCAGCCGCGGCGGGCGCCTCGGGCGGCGGCACGGCGCCGGCGGGCAGGCCGCCGAGGCGCAGCAGCAGCACGCAGCGCGGCAGGTGGTAGGCGCTGGTCGCCGCCAGCACCGGGCCCAGGTGGTCGCGCGGCATTCCCAGCACGGCGACGGCGGAGGAGAAGGTATCGGTGCCCGTCGGTTCCTCCGCGATGCGGTCCTGCGGCACGCCGAAGCCTTCCCGCAGCAACCGGGCCATGACGGTGCTCTCCGCATCGCCGAAGCGGCCCTTGGCGCCGGTCGGTACGTAGAGGGGCGGGATCGGCAGCGCCTCCCCGTATCGCGCCGCGGCCTCGACGCGGCGGCGCAGCGTGCCGCTCGGCGCACCGTCGGGCCGGACGGCGGCGCCGAAGATCACGATGGCCGTCTGATGGCTCACCCCGTCGGCGCCGCGATGAGCAGCTTGTTCAGCCGCTCCAAAGTGCCGCGCAACTGCGCGAGGTCGCGCAGGTACTGCTCCCGCGACGTGCCCAGCGCGGCCAGCTCGTCGCCGATCGCGCCGAAGCTGCGCTTGCCGTCGACGCGCTGCAGGATCGCGCCCGCCAAGCGCGGCAGCGGCAGGCTGGCGCGCAGCCCGTCGAAGCGCACCGGCAGGGCGCCGTCCTTCGGCAGGCCTTTCGCCACCGTCGGCCCATCCAGTTCCCGCAGCACCGGCACGGCGTCCATGTCGTCCCAGGGCCGTATCGGCTCCGGGTCATCCACACGCACGGCGTAGACGATGTGGATGCCCATGTTGCCGGCCGAGGCCTCGGCCAGCGTCGCACGCTCCAGCGGCGAAAGCTGCGCGATGCGGGCCTTGAGGCGCGGGTCGGGCAGGAAGGGCTCGGGGTCGTAGCGGATCGGCTCCACCCAGCACGCCACGCGCAGCCCGGCGCCGCGCAGCAGTGCATCGAGCTGCGGCACGGTGAAGGCGACGTCGCGCGGGTTCAGCAGCAGGTCGTAGATGCCGGCATCGCCGCCCTCGGTATGGTCCGTCAGCCAGGGGTTCTTCCTGAGCCAGTTGGTCTCCGGCAGGTGCCGCCAGAGGCGCTTCGCCACCTCCACCCGCTCGGCCGGGGACTGATCGCGCGGCGCCAGCAGCCGCAGCGCATCCTGCACCATGTACACACCCGTACGGCCATGCGGCGCATAGACCATCAACCCCAGCCCGCCCCCAGGGGCGAGGACCGAGACCAGCGCGCGCAGCCCGGCGGCGGGATCCGGCAGGTGGTGCAGCACGCCGCAGCAGTCGATGTAGTCGAAGGGGCCGAGGCC
>JAIYAI010000179.1 GCA_027489135.1 Acetobacteraceae bacterium | reverse complement strand
GATCGCGGACGGCAGCCAGGCCGAGACCTTCATCCGCCTCGTGCATGGCTGCTGCGCCGCGGTGCGCGACTGCCCAGTGCCGGTGGTCGGGCGGATCAACGGCTGGACGCTGGGCGCGGGGCTGGAGCTTGCCGCGGCCTGCGACATGCGCATCGCCGCAGAGGGCGCGCAGTTCGGCATGCCGGAGGTGCGCGTCGGGATCCCTTCCGTGGTGGAGGCGGCGCTGCTGCCGGGGCTGATCGGCTGGGGCCGCACGCGGCGCCTGCTGCTGCTGGCGGAGACGATCGACGCGCCGACGGCGCTTGACTGGGGCCTGGTCGAGCATGTGGTGGCGCCGGAGGCGCTGGATGCGGCGGTGGAGGCGTGGCTCGCGCATCTCTGCGCCGCCGGGCCGGCCGCGATCCGCAACCAGAAGGCCCTGATCCGGCGGTGGGAAGACCTGCCGGTGGGCGCGGCGATCGAGGCGGGCGTCGCCGCCTTCGCTGCCTCGTGGCAGACCGAGGAGCCGCGGCGGATGCTGGGCGGTTTTCTCGCGCGCCGGCGGCGATAGGCGCAGACCAGACGGCGAGAGCGATATCTGCAGCGGCTCGTCTTCGCTCTGATGGATCACGCCGTCATCCATCCGTGCGGAGGCTGCCCCAGTGTTCCGCTTCCGAGGTCCTGCGGACGTCGTCCTCGGACCACCGACCCATCTTTTCACTGGCTTCCTGATCCGCTCCGTTCGCGGGCGAACCCGCGAACGGAGCGGGCAGGACACTAGGCTGCCTCCACGTCGAGCGCGTAGCCGGCAGAGCGGACGGTGCGAATCACGTCCATCGCGCCGGGCCCGTTGATCGCCTTGCGCAGGCGGCGGATGTGCACGTCGACCGTGCGGGGTTCGACATGGATGTCGCGGCCCCAGACGGCGTCCAGCAGCTGCTCGCGGGAAAACACCCGTCCGGGATGCTGCAGGAAGAACTCGAGCAGGCGGTATTCGGTGGGCCCGAGGTGCAGGGCGCGCCCGGCGCGGGTGACGCGATGCGCGTCCTGGTCCATGGCGAGGTCGCGCCAGGCGAGCGTGCCCTTGGCGGCGACGGTGCCGGAGCGGCGCAGCAGCGCGCGGATGCGCGCCATCAGCCCCTCCATGGCGAAGGGCTTCGTGATGTAGTCGTCGGCGCCGATGTCGAGGGCGCGGACGCTGTCCTGGTCCTCGGTGCGCGCGGTCACCATGATCACCGGCAGGTCGCGCGTCGCGGGCCGGCGGCGGATCTGGCGGCAGACCTCGAGGCCGGAGAGGGCGGGCAGCATCCAGTCCAGCAGCACGAGATCGGGCTTCGCCTCGGCGATGCGCAGCAGCGCTTCCTGCCCGTCGGCGGCTTCCTCCACGTGGAAGCCCTGCTTCTCGAGGTTGTAGCGCAACAGCGTCAGCAGGGAGGCCTCATCCTCCACCACGAGGATGGTCGGGCGGGCGGCGCCGGGGGGGAGCATGTCGGGCATGGGCGGCTCAGACCATGGGTTTCATGCGGTGGGTCCACGGCGTGACCTGGGCCGCAGCCGGTGCGGCCGCGGCATGTCCTGGGCCGCAGCCCGGCAGGCAGGTGGGCATCGCGGGCAGCGCCATCAGGCCGAAGGCGGGCGGACGACCGCGAACTCGGACGTGTCCGCCTTGGGCCTCTCCTCCTCCATCGCCGCGCCGTTGATGGCGAAGTGCACGGTCTCGGCGATGTTGGTGGCATGGTCGCCGATGCGCTCGAGGTTCTTGGCGATGAACAGCAGGTGGGTCGCCGCGGTGATGTTGCGCGGGTCCTCCATCATGTGGGTCAGCATCTCGCGGAAGATGCCGTTGTAGATCTCGTCCACCGGCTCGTCGGCGGCCCAGATCTCGTTGGCCTTGGCCGCGTCCTCGTGCACCAGGGCGTCGATGGCGCCCTTGAGGTTCTCCTGCACCATCTCGGTCATGCGGACGAAACCGTTCATGCTGCCGATGCTGGGCTGCTGGGAGAGCACGATGGCGCGCTTGGCGGCGCTGCGGGCGTAGTCGCCGATGCGCTCGAGGTCGTGGCTGATCTTCATCGCGGCGACGATCAGCCGAAGGTCCGCGCCCATGGGCTGGCGCAGCGCGAGCAGGCGGACGCTGAGCGCCTCCACCTCCCGCTCCAGCGCATCGATCTGGGAGTCGCGCCGCACGACCTCGGCGGCGAGGTCGCTGTCGCGCTCGACCAGGGCCTCGCCGGCTTCGGCGACCTGGCGTTCGGCGAGGCCGCCCATGCGCAGGATCATGTCCCGCAGGCGGCTGAGCTCGTCCTCGTAGCTCTTCACGGTATGCTCGGGCATCGGCGCGCTTTCCTGTCTGGCCTCAGCCGAAACGGCCGGTGATGTATTCCTGGGTGCGCTTCTCCCGCGGTGCGGTGAAGAGCTGCGCCGCCGGCGCCACCTCGATCAGCTCGCCGAGGTAGAAGAAGGCGACCTGGTCGGCGCAGCGCGCGGCCTGCTGCATGTTGTGGGTGACGATGGCGATGGTGAAGTCGCGCTTCAGCTCGTCGATCAGCTCCTCGATCTTCAGGGTGCTGATCGGATCGAGCGCCGAGGTCGGCTCGTCGAACAGGATGACCTCCGGCCGGACGGCGATGGTGCGCGCGATGCAGAGCCGCTGCTGCTGACCGCCCGAGAGGCCCATGGCGGAGGTATTGAGGCGGTCCTTCACCTCGCCCCAGAGCGCGGCGCGGGTCAGCGCCCATTCGACGCGCTGGTCCATCTCCGCCTTCGAGAGCTTCTCGTGCAGCTTCACCCCGAAGGCGATGTTGTCGTAGATCGTCATCGGGAAGGGGGTCGGCTTCTGGAACACCATGCCGACCTTGGCGCGCAGCGCGTTGAGGTCGGTTTCGGGGGCGATGATGTTCTCCCCGTCCATCATCACCTCGCCCTCCGCGCGCTGGCCGGGGTAGAGGCTGTCCATCCGGTTCAGCACCCGCAGCAGGGTCGACTTGCCGCAGCCCGAGGGGCCGATCATCCCGGTCACCTGGCGGTCCGGGATCTCGAAGTTGATGCCCTTCAGCGCCCTGTTGTCGCCGTAGAAGAAGTCGAGCCCGCGGACGGAGATCCGGGAGGTCGCGTTCAGGGTCGCTGTCGAGCGGGCCTGCATGCCGCCGAAGCCGGCCGAGGGTTCCGTCACGGTGGCGGTATTCTGGTCCATGGGAGGGTCCTCGTCCCTGTCAGCGCCGCTGGCGCAGCACGTAGCGGGCCACGATGTTCAATGCGAGAACGCTGGCCGTCACCAGCAGGGCCCCCGCCCAGGCGATGGCAATCAGGTCCGGGAAGCCGGAATTCGCCTGCTGGTAGATGGCGATGGGCAGGCTGGCCATGGCCTTGCCGAGATCGGTAGACATGACGCTGTTGCCGAAGCTGGTCAGCAGCAGCGGCGCCGTCTCCCCGGCGATGCGGGCGACCGCCAGCAGGACGCCGGTGACGATGCCCGAGAGGGCGGCCGGATAGCAGACCAGCAGGATCATCTTCCACTTCGGGGCGCCGAGGCCGATGACCGCTTCCCGCAGGGTGTTCGGCAGCAACTGCAGCATGTCCTCGGTCGTGCGCACGACGACGGGGATGACGATGATGGCCAGCGCCATGGCGCCCGCGATGCCCGAGAACCCGCCCATCGGCAGGACGACGAGCTGGTAGATGAAAAGGCCGATCAGGATCGACGGCGCCGAGAGCAGCACGTCCGAGACGAAGCGCACGGCGTGGCCGAGCGGCGAGTTGCGCGCGTATTCCGCGAGGTAGGTGCCGACCAGCAGCCCGATCGGCGTGCCGATCGCGGTGCCGATCGTGGTCTGGATCAGCGAGCCGATGATGGCCTGAGCGAGGCCGCCCTTCGGCGCATCGGGATCGCCATAGGTGGTGGGCTGGAACTCCTTCGTCAGCACCGTCCAGTCCAGCGCGCCAAGGCCCCGCCAGAGCAGCGTCAGGAGGATGGAAGCGAGGAAGAACAGGCCGAGCGCGGTTGCCAGCAGGCAGAACCAGCGCACGACCATGTCGGCAAGCTTGCGCCGCCGTGCCAGGGCCGCCGCCGTGGCGAGGTCCTTCTTCGGGGAGGCGGCCGGGGTGAAGGTCGTCGCGTGCATCGCGTCAGCCCTTCAGCCGCGAGCGCAGGAGGAAGCGCGACGCCGCCAGCACCAGGAAGGAGATGACGAAAAGCAGGAAGCCGAGCGCCAGCAGCGAGGACTGCCTCAAGCTGCCCATCAG
>JAIYAI010000097.1 GCA_027489135.1 Acetobacteraceae bacterium | reverse complement strand
GGCCGAAAGCGCCAAGATGAGCGACATGACCGGACGTCCTCCGCAGCCTGCGGAGAGAACAAGAGTCCATCAATCCGCGTCGCGAGAAGACACCATTTTCTCAAGTGCGATTCCCCTGCGCAAGGGTGCTGCGGCCTCGCTTACAGCAGAGCAGGTGGCGCATCGCCTCGTGCTGGAGGTGGAGAAGCTGCGTGAAGAGGGTGTGCAGGGCTACGCTGCCATCGCGCGGGCACTGACCGCACGGGGAGTGCTGACGCCTAATCAGTCAGCGATTTGGACGCATACCACTGTCGCCCGGGTGATGTCGCTTGTTTCAACACCCTGACACTGGACACACCGACCTACCCTCGGGGATGGGCATAGCGGCCAGCATCGGTCCTAAAGCTGAGACTCGATCGGCAGCAGTCCGATCAACGACGCCAGCATTCTGCGCGGCAGGTCGGCTTCCGGCTCGGTATGCGTCACAGAGCGGTGTCCCCTTGGATCCGAGCCGGTCCAGACAAGTCGACCATCCTGGAGTTCGACGCGCCAGGAGCGGATCGGTTGTGAAAGACGGTCATGCTCGTGCCGCACGGTCTGCCCCAGCCCGGCGTGATCGATGATCACCGCCATCTCGGTATTCAGGCGCGCTGATCGGGGATCCAAGTTGAAGGACCCCACGCCGATCAGCGTACCGTCGATGACGAAGGCCTTCGTGTGAAGGCCCGCGCCCCGGGAGCCGAAGACGCTCGCGCGCTCGTCGCCAGTGCGTTTCAGCTCGAACAGCGCGATGCCTGCTTCGAGCAAGGCCCGGCGGTAGCGCGCATAGCCCGAATGGACTGCGACCACGTCCGTCGCAGCGAGGGAGTTGGTCACGACCGACACCGTAACGCCGCTCAGCGAAAGGTCCCGCAGCAGATGCAGCCCGGCCGCACCAGGCACGAAATACGGCGAAATCAGCAGGGCCTCGCGGCGCGCCTTGCGCAGCACGTCGGTCACCACGGATGACAGCCCGCCTGCGGTCCGCGCCTTCCGACGCGCGCCGATGCCTCGACGCACCTTCTCGGGTGGGTCCGCGAAGACGGTGATGGCATCGGATGGCACGGCGATGCCGTCCGCCTGTAGCCAGGCTGCAACGTCTTCGGCTTCGCGTGGCGTTCCGCCATCCGGGCGCGCATCCCGCGCCGCAAGAGAACGACGCAGCGCCGCCAAGCCGCCCTGAGCTTCCACGGCGGAACTCACGGCAGCGGCCGGCCGGGAAAAGGGGGAGAACCAGTATCGTTCGAACTCTCGCAGGACCAGATCGGTCGCCTCGCCCCGCATCGCCAGGTCGACATCACGGAAGTTGAAGTCCTCGGCGGCGTCGAAATAGGCGTCGCCGATGTTGCGTCCGCCGACGATCGCAACCTGCCCGTCGGCGATCCACGCCTTGTTGTGCATCCGCCGGTTCAGATGCCAGCTGCCGAGCAGCATCTCGAGAAAGAAGCCGAACCGTCCGAAGGTGCGCCAGCGGGTTCCGTTAAAAAGCCGGACCGCGATGTTCGGGTGGGTATCGAGGGAGACGAGACGTCGATCATCACCGACGGCGAAGGCATCATCCAGCAGAAGCCTGACGGCGACACCGCGATCGGCGGCGCGGAGCACCTCCCGGACCACGGCGTCGCCGGTCTGATCCCCATGCCAGGCGTAGTACTGGAGGTCGAGGCTGCGCGAAGCGGCACGGGCGGAGGCGATCCGGACGGCCAGGGCGCGATGGCCCTCGGCAATCACGGCGACTTCCGTTGCCCCGGCGCCGTCCTGGTCCAGCAGTGCATTGCTTTCGGCGTCGATCCTGCTCATCCGCTCCCAGGCACCTTGCGTCGGACGTTACCATAGGGACGGGGTTCCGCCCGAGCCCATCAACTCCGCATGCGCGCGGATCGTTGCGGCCTTGCCGTATAGAGCTTCACGCCACGACGACAGAAATGCGCTTCGCACCAGGACGGCATGATCATGACCTCAGCGAAGCGCCGCCCGAACGCGCTCCTGCGCCTCGGGCGAGGGATGGCCGTAGACCGCCTCCAGCGTTTCCATCGATGTCGCCGTCCACTGGGCGACGTCCCAACGCGATACGGCGCGATCCAGGAGATGGGTGATGGCCGAGTGCTTGAGCATGTGCGAGTAGACGTCGCCTAGGCCCGCGTTGCGGCCGGCGGCCCGCAGCGCGGTCTTCACCTCGCGCACAGGGCGGCCCTCAAACTCAATCACGGCGGTTTTGTTGCGTTGATGGGCGTAGAGCAGGAATGGCAATAGACGATCGGGAATCAAGATCCGTGCCCGCCGCTTCTTCGTGCGCGGCGCCGAGCCTTGGAAATCGATCTCGCCGCGCTCGAAATCGACATGGCCGCCGGCAGCGTGTGGCTGCCAGCGCAGATCGAGAATCGCTGTTCGCCGCGCGCCAGTATAGAACGCCAGCAGGATGAAGAGCGGCAGATGTAGCCGCGCCCGCGGCATCGCTCTTGCAGCATTGAGCAGGCGGGCGATCTGCGATCGGGTTAGATAATCCCGGCGCGGGGGGCTCTTCGGAGGCAGCCGCGGTTTGTCAGGCTCGAAGACCATTTTCTTGCTGGCTGCGTAGTTTACGGCGGCCGTCAATACACCCAGCTCGCGACGCACCGTCGCCGGCTTCAGAACACGGGCAGGCTTGGGCTTGCCCCCTCGTGCGGTGATTGTCCGGATGCGCTCCGCTTCCTGCTGCGCGAAGGCCTCGCGCCGCTTGTCTTCGTAGGCCTGGCACGCCGCCTCGCTGATGTCGGCCACCGTCAGGCTACCCCAGTACGACATCAGTCTTTCGATGGCGATGCCGATACGACGGGGATCGCGCCGTGTTGGCCCGCAGTCCTGGCCATAGCGGTCGAGCACTTCGGCCACAGTGACCTGCCTCGCCGGACGTGGGCTGGCGGGATCCAGCTGCCCCATGGCCGTGACACTCAGCCCTTCGAGGACTTCGCGCAGCTTTTCTTGAGCCACGCTGCGGTCTGCAGTGCGCGTTGCGATCTCTCGCTTCCGGCCCTGCTCGGACCAGACGACGTAGTAGGTGTAGGTCTTGAAGCCCCTCTTTGGGACGGCGCCGTTGCGCTTGTCTGGGCTGTAGAGAACGAGGCGTGGGCCATGGTGGCTGCGAGGCATCGCGCGGTCTCGAGTTCGAGTTGGACAAAGCGGATCAGGTCGTCGCCAGTGACGAAGCGCCGTCGCCCGCCCAGGGCGATCGACGGGAGGGAACGGGTTCGGACCGCACGGGTGACGGCTGACTTGAGGGTGTGGCTGTGCAGCGCCACGGCGGCCTCGGTGAGCGAGTAGAGGCGACCTGGCTCGATCCCGGTTGGGATCCAGGAGGCGGGCCCCGTGTGGTCGCTCGCCGGTACATGCCCTTCGCGCGGCAGGCCAACCGGCCATTCGAAGCGTGGCGACGGGGCCGCTGGCCCCGGCAGCACGAGCGCTTCCGGGGGCAGGCCAAGCAGTTCGTGGGTGCGTCTCGTTCGGCGCATGGTGCGTTCAGAAATGGGGCACAAATGATCCCCAATCTAACCTCTTGACGCATCTCAAGCAAGGGGATCTTTTGTGCCCCATTCCGATATGGGGGTGCCGGTGGAAGGGTGGGCCGAGGTGGCGGAACGCGTGATGAACGGGCGGGCCGAGAAGGCTTGGGTCAGCCGTTACCCGTCAGCGTCAGCTTGGCTCGAGGATCTCGCACGCACGGCGGGCCGGACACCGGGACTGCTCCGACGCTGGGCGGCCGGGCTGGCGTTCGTCAGGGCGGTGGCGGGGAAGGCCGATTGGCCCTCGGCAGGGGAACTGCGTCGCCTCGACTTCGGGCGCCTCGAACTCGTGGCGCGGGCATATGCACTTCATCCAGAGCGGGCATTGCACCTTTGCCGTGACGTCCTGGCAGATCGGAAAACGAAGCGCGATCTCGAGGCGGCGGTTGTCGAACTGGCGAAGTCCCCTGCTGCACCGGGCCCACGACGCAAAGGGCGCGGGACAGGCACGGAGGCGGCGCTCCGGAAGAACTGGCGCGGTATTGCAAGCGAGCTGGGCTACCGCATGCCGCTTGTGCCTCTGGACTGGCCCGCTCAGTTAGGGCTCCCGGCACCGGACATGATGCTGGAGAACCCCGGAGAGTTGTGCATTGCGTTCGTCGCCACTGGGCCGGCCGACGACCAAATGACGCGATGCGCGATGTCCTGGGCGCTCTCCGGCGGGACGTTCGTGGATCAGGTCTGGCTCGTCCTCCCAGCGGGGAGCGACCATGCGAACGACTTGACGCGGACCCTTACCCAGTTGGCTGCGCCGAACGTGGGGGTGGCCGTGCTGGGCACGCCAGATGGTGTGAGCACTACCGCGATCCGCCAACCAGTCACTACGCGAAGACACGATCGGTACGCTCTGTTCCAGGCGATGATCGGGCCTGACGGGTATGCGGCACGTCGCCGCTGAAACTGCCGAGGGTTGTCAAATTTGATGGCGCCGGCAGCCACCCGTTCCGAGACGGTGCTGCATCTGAAAAACGATGTCGTTGGCGCGCGGCGCATCGACGAGAAAATCCATTCGCTGTGCCAGCCAGCAGCATCAAGCCGCTGCGAATAGCCTGCCCGACGTGAGACGAGTGCGTCGCTTTCCCTGTCGCAACTCGGGCCCGCGGCTGTCAGGTCGAGCGGGCAGCCAGGACGCCGTTGCGGGATGTTTGCGGGATGTAGCGGTCCCGACCCAACCCGTATGCACCACAAGTATCTGAAAAGATTGGCGGACCCGACACGATTCGAACGTGCGACCTTTGCCTTCGGAGGGCAACGCTCTATCCAGCTGAGCTACGGGTCCTCACCACCTTCATACCCTCCCCGCCGGGCCGGTGGAAGCCCCGTCTCACCGCAGCGCCGCCTGCAGCCGCGACCGCCCCTGCCGCGCTGCCCGCCGCGCCCCACCCCGGTCCAGCGCCAGATAGACCACCGGCGTCGTGTACAGCGTCAGAAGCTGGGACAGGATCAGCCCGCCGATGATTGCGATTCCAAGCGGCGCCCGCAATTCCGCCCCTGCCCCAGTTCCGAAGGCCAGCGGCAGCGCGCCGAACAGCGCCGCCAGCGTCGTCATCAGGATCGGCCGGAAGCGCTCCCGGCAGGCGGCGAGAATCGCAGCCTCCGGTCCCAAACCTGCCTCGCGCTCGTGCTCCAGCGCGAAGTCTACCATCATGATCGCGTTCTTCTTCACGATCCCCATCAGCAGGATCACGCCGATCAGCGCAATCACGCTGAACGGCGTACCCGTGACCATCAACGCCAGCAGCGCGCCGATCCCTGCCGTCGGCAGGGTGGAGATGATGGTCAGAGGGTGCAGCAGGTGCTCGTACAGCATCCCCAGCACGATGTAGATCGCCACCAGCGCCGCCAGGATCAGCAGTGGTTCGTCGCGGGCGAAGTTCTGGAAGGCGCGGGCATTGCCGGCGAACTCGGTGCGCACGCTGGGCGGCAGCCCGATCTCCCGCGCCGCTTGCTCCACCGCCGCGGCGGCATCGCCAAGCGTCGAGCCCGGCGCCAGGTTGAAGCTCAGCGAGGCTGCCGGGAACTGCCCCTGGTGGGTGACGGTCAGCGGCGCGATGGTGCGCGTCAGCCGGGTCACAGCGTCCAGTGGCACGGCGGCGCCGTCCCGACCGGGCACAAAGATGGCGTCGAGCTGTTCCGGGAATTCCTGCAGCCCTGGATCGATCTCCAGGATCACGCGGTACTGGTTGCGTGTGCGGTAGATGATGCTGACCTGCCGCTGGGCGAAGGCGTTGTTCAGCGCCTGGTTCACCGCCGCGACCGTGACGCCGAGCCGGGCCGCGGCGTCCCGGTCCACTTCCAGCCGCGCCACCAGCCCGGCGCGCTGCTGGTTGGAGTTGACGTCGGTGATCCCCGGCACGCTGCGCAGCTTCGCCACCAGCGCCTCGGACCAGGTTGCGAGGTCACCGAGATCGGGCGCCAGAACCACGAACTGGTAGGCGGCATTGCCCGGTCGGCCGCCGATGTAGAGGTCCTGCACCGCCCGCATGAAGGTCTGAACGCCGGCGATCCGCGCCAGTTGCGGCCGCAAGCGGTTGATCACGTCATTGACGGAGGCACCCTCGCGCTCCGCCTCCGGCTTGAGGGAAATGAAGAGCCGCCCCTGGCTGACCGAGGCATTCCCGCCGCCGCCGCCCACCTGGCTGCCGATGCCGGCGATGGCGGGGTCGCGCATGATCACCTCTACCACCCGTGCCTGAAGCTGCCGCATGGCCTGGAAGGAGGTATCGGGCGGCGCCTGGGTGGTGCCGATGATCAGCCCCGTGTCCTGCTCCGGGAAGAAGCTCTTCGGGATCGCCACGTAGAGCCAGACCGTGATGCCGACGAGGCCGAGGGTCAGCACCAGCATCGGCCCGCGGAACCTCAGGACATGGCGCAGGCTCCAGACATAGCCACGCGTCAGCCCGTCCATGCCCTTGTCGAGTATCCTCCCAACCGGCCCGGGCGGTTTCGGTGCACGGCGGGCGAGATGCGCGCCCATCATCGGTGTCAGGGTCAGGGAGACGACGCCGGAGATCGCCACCGCGATCGCCAGCACCACCGAGAACTCACGGAACATCCGGCCGACAATGCCGCCCATGAAGAGCAGCGGGATGAACACGGCGATGAGTGAGACAGTGATCGACACAACCGTGAACCCGATCTGCCGCGCGCCCTCCAGCGCCGCCTCCATGGCGCCCATGCCGCGCTCGCGCAGTCGCGCCATGTTCTCGATCATCACGATGGCGTCGTCGACGACGAAGCCGACGGAGACCGTCAGTGCCATCAGGGTCAGGTTGTTCAGCGAATAGCCGATCAGCCACATCGCGCCGAGCGTGCCGAGCAGCGACAGCGGCACCGCCGCGGCTGCCGCGGCCACCGAGGAGGCGCGGCGGAGGAACAGCGCCACGACCATCACCACGAGGGCGATCGAGATCAGCAGCGCCTCCTGCACCTCCTCCACGCTGGCACGGATGACCTGGGTACGGTCGCGCACCGTGGCTACGTCCATCCCCGCGGGCAGCCATTCCGTCAGCCGTGGCAGCAGCGCCCGGATGCCGTCCACCACCTCGATGACGTTGGCATCGGCCTGCTTGAAGATGATCGCCATCACTGCCGGCCGGCCATTGTAGCTGCCCGCCTGCCGCCGGTCCCGCACGTCGAGCGAGACGCGTGCGATGTCGGAAACGCGGACCACCTGGCCGTTGCGGGCGCGGATGATGACCTGGCCGAATTCCTCCGGCGTCTGCAGCCGGTCGTTCACCGTGATGGCGCCGGCCTGCTCCGCCCCATCGATCAGCCCGACCGCCTGGGTGACGTTGGCGTTGGCGATGGCCTGGCGGATATCCTCCAGCGCCACCCTGCTCGCGGTCGCGGCGTTCGGGTCGACGGTGACGCGGATCGCCGGCTGCTCCGCCCCCGTCACGACGACCTGCGCAACGCCCGGCACCTGCGCGATTCGCGGCGAGACGATGCTGTCGACCACGTCATAGACCGTCGCGGCGGTCACCGTCTCCGCCCTGAAGGCCAGGATCAGCACCGGCGCATCGGCCGGGTTCGCCTTCCGGAAGGAAGGGGGCGAGGGCATGCCGGCGGGTAGGTCCGTCCCCGCCGCGTTCAACGCCGCCTGCACGTCCCGGGCCGCGCTCTCGATGCTGCGGGAGAGGTCGAACTGCACGACGACGGAGGTGCTGCCGAGGCCGGAGGAGGAGGTCATCTCCGTCACGCCCGCAATGGCGCCGAGCCGCCGTTCCAGCGGCGCCGCCACGGCGGAGGACATGGTGGAGGGATCGGCGCCGGGCAGGCTCGCGTTCACGACGATGGTCGGCAGGTCGATGCGCGGCAGCGGCGCCACCGGCAGGAACAGGTAGGCGACCAGCCCCGCCAGCGCGATCCCGAGCGAGAGCAGCGCCGTCGCGATCGGCCGCCGGATGAAGGGCTCGGAGATCGACACGCGCTATTCCGCCGCTGCGGGCGCCGCACCGCGCCAGGCCAGCACGCGAGCGCGCACCGCTTCCAGCGCCAGGTAGATCACCGGCGTGGTGTAGAGCGTGATCACCTGGCTCAGCAGCAGCCCGCCGACCACCGAGACGCCGAGCGGCCGGCGCAGCTCCGACCCCGTCCCCTGCTCCAGCACCAGCGGCAGGGCGCCGAGCAGCGCCGCCATGGTGGTCATCATGATGGGCCTGAAGCGCAGCACGGCGGCTTTCTCGATCGCCGCGCGCGGCGCCATGCCATCGCGCTGCGCCTCCAGCGCGAAGTCGATCATCATGATTGCGTTCTTCTTCACGATGCCCATCAGCAGGATGATGCCGATGAGGCCGACGACCGAGAGGTCGAGCCCGAACAGCTCCAACGCCAGCAGCGCGCCGATGCCGGCGGAGGGCAGGGTGGAGAGGATGGTGATGGGGTGGATGATGCTCTCGTAGAGCATGCCGAGCACGATGTAGATCACCACGACCGCCGCAAGGATCAGCCAGACCTGGCCGGTGAGCGCGCGCTGGAACTCCGCGGCCTCGCCGCCGAACTCGCCCTCGATGCCCGGGGGGACGCCCACTGCCGCCTCGGTCGCACCGATCGCCGCCACCGCTGCGCCG
>JAIYAI010000107.1 GCA_027489135.1 Acetobacteraceae bacterium | reverse complement strand
TGCTGGGTGGCATGGTGCTGCAAGGCACACCGCCCGAAGGGCCGCCCTCGACCGTCCAGGCGGCAGACACCTCGGCCGGCGGGCGGCGTTACAGCTCGGCGCAGGGCGGCGCCCCGGCCACGCACCTGCTCTCGAATGGCCGGTATTCGGTCATGCTGACCGCCGCTGGATCAGGCTACAGCCGCTGGCAGGATATCGCCGTAACGCGCTGGCGCGAGGATCCGACCCTCGACGATTGGGGGTCCTACATCTATCTGCGCGACGTCAGGACAGGGCAGACCTGGTCGGCTGGGCTGCAGCCCTACGGCCTCGAAGCCGACGAGTATGACGTCGCCTTCAGCGAGGACCGCGCCGAATACGCCAGGCAGGACGGCACGCTGACCACCATCATGGAGATCTTGGTCTCGCCCGAGGAGGACACCGAGGTGCGGCGCATCTCGATCTCCAATGCCGGCGAGAGCGTCCGCATCATCGACGTCACGTCCTATGCCGAACTCACGCTAGCGCCGCAGGCCACCGACCTCGCCCACCCGGCCTTCGCGAAGCTGTTTGTCGAGACCGAATTCCTGCCGGAGAGCAGCGCCCTGCTGGCGACCCGGCGGCGTCGCATGCCGGCGGAGCCGGAAGTCTGGGCCGGCCATGTCTCGATCGGCGATGGCGAGGTCTCGGTGGAGACAGACCGCGCCCGCTTCATCGGCCATGGCCATGGGCTGCGCGACCCGGATGCGCTGGCGCAGGGCGCGCCGCTGTCGAATACGGTCGGGACCGTGCTCGACCCGATCTTCGCGATCCGCCGTCGCATCACCATCGCGCCGGGCGCGACGATGCACGTCACCTTCTGGACCATCATCGGGGCGACGCGCGACGCGGTGGTCAACGGCATCGACACTCACCGCGACGCCAATGCCTTCGAGCGGGCATCGACGCTGGCCTGGACCCAGGCGCAGGTGCAACTGCGTCACCTGGGGATCAGCCGCGACGAGGCCGATCTGTTCCAGCGGCTGGCAGGCCGGCTGCTCTATGCCGCGCCAGCGCTGCGGCCGGCCTCCGCCGACATCCAGCGGGGCATGGGCGGGCAATCCGGCTTGTGGGGCCAGGGTATCTCCGGCGACCTGCCGATCCTGCTTCTGCGCATCCGCGATATCGCGGATCTCGAGCTCGCACGACAGTTGCTGCTGGCGCACGAGTATTTCCGGCTGAAGCGCTTCGCCGTTGATTTGGTGATCCTGAACGAGCACGCCGCCTCCTACGCCCAGGAGTTGAACGGTGCGATGGAAGCCCTGATGCGCGTGCAATCGATGGCCGGATCGGGCCAGGGCAAAGCCTGCGGCACCTGCTTCCTGCTCCGGGCGGATCTGCTGGTGCCGGAGACCCAGTCCCTGCTGGCCGCTGCGGCACGGGTCGTGCTCATCGGCAATCGCGGCAGGCTGTCGGATCAGTTGGATCGTGCGGAGGAGCACGCAGTGCCGACGGCCGCACCCCGCCGGATCGACCCACCGCCGACGCTGGACGCGCGGGCCCTACCGGCGCTCGAATTCTTCAACGGGCTCGGTGGCTTCGCCGAGGCGGGCCGTGAATACCTGGTCGTGCTCGGCCCGGGCCAGGCGACGCCGGCGCCATGGATCAATGTCGTGGCGAATCCGGGCTTCGGCTTCCAGGTAGCCGCCGAGGGGAGCGGCTACAGCTGGGCCGGCAATTGCCGCGAGAACCAGCTCACACCCTGGTCGAACGACCCGGTCAGCGATCCTTCCGGCGAGGCCTTCTACTTGCGCGACGATGCGACGGCGGCGCTGTGGTGCCCGACCGCGGCCCCCGGCCGCGACCCCGCGGCGACCTATATTGCGCGGCATGGCCATGGCTACAGCCGGTTCGAGCGCAGCGCGGATGGCATCGCCAGCAGCCTGCTGCAGTTCGTGCCGGTGGCTGACCCGATCAAGATTTCGCGGCTGCGCCTGCACAACACCTCCGATCGGAGCCGTTCGATCTCGGTCACCGGCTACGTGGAGTGGGTGCTCGGTTCCGCGCGCAGCGCTACCGCAGCGTTCATCGTAACCGACCGTGATGCCGCGACTGGCGCGATCTTCGCGCGCAATAGCTGGAGCGAGGCCTACGGTCCGCAGGTCGCTTTCGCCGACCTTGGCGGCAGGCAGACCAGCTGGACCGGCGATCGACGCGAATTCCTTGGGCGCAATGGCAGCCAGGCCGCGCCGCTGGCTCTCGACAGTGCGGCGGGTTTGTCCAACAGGCTCGGCGCCGGTCTCGATCCATGCTGCGCGCTGCAGACGCGCATTCTCCTCGCGCCAGGCGAAGCCGCGGAGGTCGTGATGTTGCTCGGTGCCGCGGCCACGACCGAGGCTGCGCGCACTCTGGTCGAGCGGTACCGCGCCGCTGACCTCGACGAAATCCTCTCGACGGTGCGCCTGCAATGGGATGGCGTGCTGGGCGCGGTGCAGGTGCAGACGCCGGATCGCAGCATGGACATCATGCTGAATGGCTGGCTGCTGTACCAGTCGCTCGCCTGCCGGGTCTGGGCGCGCGGCGGGTTCTACCAAGCCAGTGGTGCCTTCGGATTCCGCGACCAGTTGCAGGACGGCATGGCGCTCACCGCGGCGCGGCCGGACTTGGTGCGCGAGCACCTGCTGCGTGCCGCAGCGCGGCAATTCGTCGAAGGCGACGTCCAGCATTGGTGGCTGCCGAAATCGGGCAGCGGCGTGCGGAGCCGAATCTCTGATGATCGTGCCTGGCTGGCCTATGCCGTCGCGCACTACGTCGCGGCAACTGGCGACATGGCCATCCTGGATGAGCCGGTGAGCTTCCTGACCGCCCCGCCCTTGGCGCCGGATGAGCACGACCGGTTCTTCCTGCCGGCGACCAGTGAGATGACCGCATCCCTGTTCGAACACTGTGCCCGCGCGCTCGATCAGAGCCTGGCCGTCGGCAGCCACGGCCTGCCGCTGATGGGCACCGGCGACTGGAACGACGGCATGAGCCGCGTCGGGGAGGCAGGACAGGGCGAAAGCGTCTGGCTCGGCTGGTTCCTGCATGCAACGCTGCAGGCCTTCATCCCGCTGGCCGCAGCGCGGCAGGACGAGAGCCGCGCCGCGGCTTGGCGCGACCATGCCGCGGCGCTGCCGGCGGCGCTGGAGCGGAGTTGGGATGGTGCGTGGTATCTGCGCGCCTATTTCGACGACGGCACGCCGATCGGCGGGCAGGCGGCTGCCGAGTGCCAGATCGATTCCCTGGTGCAGTCCTGGGCCGTGATCTCGGGCGTGGCATTGCCCGAGCGCGCCACCCACGCCATGGCCTCGGTCGATCAGCGATTGGTCGCGGCCGCTGAGAAACTGCTGCTGGTGCTGGCCCCGCCCTTCGAGCGCATGACACCGGACCCCGGGTATATCATGAGCTACCCGCCGGGCATCCGGGAGAATGGCGGGCAGTACACCCATGCGGCGCTCTGGGCGGTGATGGCCTTCGCGCGGCTGGGTGATGGCGACACAGCGGGCCGGCTTTTCGCGATGCTGAACCCGGTCAACCATGGGCTGACCGCCGCGGATGTCGCGTGCTACAAGCTCGAGCCCTATGTCGTGGCTGCCGATATCTATTCCCGACCGCCGCATAGCGGCCGCGGTGGGTGGTCCTGGTACACCGGTTCCGCCGGCTGGATGCAGCGGGTGGGGATCGAGAGCATACTGGGGGTCCGTATCCTCGAAGGCAGGCTGCATATCGATCCCTGTATCCCGAGGGCCTGGGCGCAGTATCGCGTAACGATCGCTTGGCGTTCTGCCCGCTACGAGATCGATGTCAGGAACTTGACCGGGGTCGCGCGCGGTGTGGTCGCGATCGAGCTGGACGGCGTGCCACAGCCGACGGATGTCGGCCTGAGACTGATGGATGACAGCAGAACGCATCATGTCAGCGTGACGCTCGGCGATGCGGCCATGGTCCGGCCAGAGGCGGCCCTGCAAATTCGGACAGCCCGATAGTCGGATTTTCTACCTGAACGCGGCGACGCTGCCTCCGGTCAGGAAAGAGCATGACGTAGCGAAGATGGCAAAGGGGCAGTGCCGTCTTCAAGGCGAGGACGGCGCTCGCGGCTATCAAGGCCGGGAAGCGAGCGAGAGCGTCTGCGTACCAAAGTGTTCGCTTTCGGCGTTTGGATTTCGGGCAAGTGGGGTTCGAACCACAGCAAGTTCTGACCGCGCTGAAGTCGGCCTTTGAACCAGGCTTTTGCGCGCCGTACTAAATCCGCCAAGTCAGAAGGTCCGGAGAGAATCGGCCCGCGGAGATCCGATAC
The DNA here is from genome assembly GCA_027489135.1 of Acetobacteraceae bacterium. GTDB lineage: Bacteria > Pseudomonadota > Alphaproteobacteria > Acetobacterales > Acetobacteraceae > JAIEOP01. The sequence goes on along the minus strand of JAIYAI010000107.1, from coordinate 7,199 downwards.
TAGGGGTCATTGCGACCATGGAGGTCAACTGGTCCGCCCCGAAATCGCCGGGAAACCTGCCACTCAGCGCGGCGCCTGGTCCGGCGGGGAGCGCGACGCGCATTGGAACTGGCGGATGGGGTGGGATTCGAACCCACGATACGCTTTTGACGTATACGCACTTTCCAGGCGCGCGCCTTCGACCGCTCGGCCACCCATCCACGCCATGGCGGGGCCAGGCCCTGCCATTCGGAAGGCGCGCTAGATAAGGGCCGGCCCCGGGCCCCGCAAGCCGTCCGGCGCCGCATCCTGCACGCGCCCCGTGCCTTGGCTCCGGTTTGGCGGTATTGCCGCCCCCGAACCCGACCATCCCCACCGCCCGCCCCAACCCTCTCCATCGGCACCCAGGCATGAGCGACGACCCCAAGGGCAGCGCCTTCGACACCGGCCTCTTCGGCAAGGCCGCGGGCTATGCCGTGCGAATCATGGACCTCTCCGGCGGCAACGGCGCCGACCCGGTCGAGACCATCCGCGGCTTCCGCACCATCGAGCACGCCAACGCCTTCGCCCGCCGCTACGTCCGCGACAGCCTCGAGCGTTGCCGCACCCCCGGCATGGCGCCGGAGGACGTCATCGCCGCCTGGTTCGCCTTCGGTGAGGACGCCGAGGTGACCGGCGCCGCCGAGCAGGCCTGGCGCAGCGCCGCCGAACTCAACGACTTCGCCCGCACCCCCGCCCGCGATGCCGAGGACCGCAACTGGCGCATTCTCGACCCCCGCCGCGACGCCGAGGATGAGGACGAGGAGGAGGAATGAGGCATCGCGTGCTCTGCGGCGACTTCGCCCATTTCCAGGATCCGGAGGAGGAGTGGGAGGTCGGCGACTTCGCCTCCGCCGCCGCCGCGCAGGAATATGCGCGCCGCTTCATCCGTGCACAGATCGAGGATCTCCGCCGCGACATGCCGGACGCGACGGAGCTGCGCCGCCTCTACCTGACCTTTGGCGAATACGCCGCGACGGATGGCTTCGACAGCGCCGCCTGGGTGGAGCATTGCATCGCCACCCCGGCGACCCGCCGGGCCGAGACCGACTACGCCGCGCTGGAACCCTGATGGCATGAAACTCCGCTTCGCCCCTTCGCCCACGGGACTGCTGCATGTCGGCAACGCCCGGGTCGCGCTCGCCAATTGGCTGCTGGCGCGGCAAAAGGGCGGGCGGGTGCTGCTGCGCCTCGATGATACCGACACCGCGCGCAGCAAGGCCGAGTATGCCGATGCCCTGGCCGAGGACCTGACCTGGCTCGGCCTCGACTGGGACGAGAGCTTCCGCCAGTCCGACCGCCTCGCCCTCTACGCCGCGGCGGCGGAGAGGCTGAAGGCCAGCGGCCACCTCTACCCCTGCCTCGAGAACGAGGACGAGCTGAAGGCGAAGCGCGACCGCCAGCTTCGGGCCGGCAGGCCGCCGATCTACGACCGCGCCGCCCTGTCCATGACCGCCGACCAGCTCGCCCGCGCGCGCGCCAACGGCAAGGAGCCCTACTGGCGCTTCAAGCTCTCCCACCGCAGCATCGCCTGGCGGGACGGCGTGCTGGGCGAGCGCCAGGTGAAGCTGCCGTCCCTGTCCGATCCCGTGCTGATCCGCGCCGATGGCTCGCCACTCTATACCTTCACCTCGGTGGTGGATGACCTCGACAGCGGTGTCACGCACATCCTCCGCGGCGAGGACCACGTCACCAACACCGGCGTGCAACTGGACCTGTGGGAGGCGCTGGGCGGCGACCCGCGGGCGCTGACCTTCGCGCACCTGCCGCTGCTGACGGATGCCGAGGGCGGGCCGCTGTCGAAGCGACTCGGCGCGCTGGCGCTGCGGCAGCTCCGGCGCGATGGGATCGAGCCGGCGGCGCTCGCCGGCTACGTGGCGGCGCTGGGCACGGCCACGGACCCGCACCCGGCCATGCCGCGCGACCTCGTGCCGGGCTTCCGGCTCGACGCCATCTCCCGCTCCGCCGCGCGCTTCGACCCGCGGCAGTTGCTGGCGCTGAACCGGCGCTGGTTGCACGGCGCCGATTTCGCCGCCGTGCAGGACCGCCTGCCCGAGGGCGCCACCGAGCCCTTCTGGCTGGCCGTCCGCGGCAATCTCGACCTGGTGACCGAGGCCAAGGCCTGGTGGGAGGTCGTCGCCGGCACCGTCGTGCCCCCGCCGCAGGAGGAGGAGCGCGACTTCCTCCGCGCCGCGCTGGAGACCCTGCCGCCCGAGCCCTGGGACGAGGCGACCTGGGGCGCCTGGACTGGCGCGCTCAGGAACAGGACCGGTCGCAAGGGCAAGGCCCTGTTCCTGCCGCTGCGCCTCGCCCTGACCGGGGATGAGCACGGGCCCGAACTCAAGGCCCTGCTGCCCCAGATGGGGCGGGAGCGGGCGCTGCTGCGCCTGCGGGTGGCGGCCGGCGCGCGATAGCGTTTGCCTCGGCCCGGCCGACGGTTCATGCTGTGCACATGACCCGGACCTGCTGTCGCCCCTGCTGAACCGCCTGGCCGTGCCTCGTGCCCGGCCGCCCTTGCGTTTCCGCCGCGACAGCCCGATGGACCGGCCATCATGACCGCACCCGATCTCCACCTGCACAACAGCCTGACACGCGCGAAGGAAGCCTTCGCGCCGGCGGACCCCGACCATGTGCGGCTCTATGTCTGCGGCCCCACCGTCTACGACCTCGCGCATCTCGGCAATGCCCGGCCCGTGGTGGTCTTCGACCTGCTGGCGCGGCTGCTGCGGCGGCTCTACCCGCGTGTCACCTATGTCCGGAACATCACGGACGTGGACGACAAGATCAACGCGCGCGCCCAGGAAAGCGGGGAGCCGATCGCCGCCATCACCGCCCGCACCACGGCGGATTTCCACGCCGACATGGCCGCCCTCGGCGCCTTGCCGCCGGACCAGGAACCGCGCGCGACCCAGTCCATCGCGCCGATGATCGCGCTCATCGAGAAGCTGATCGCCCGCGGCCACGCCTATGCGGCGGAGGGGCATGTCCTGTTCGCCGTCGGCAGCTTCCCCGACTACGGCCAGCTTTCGGGCCGCAGCACCGACGAGCTCGTCGCCGGCGCGCGCATCGACGTCGCCCCCTACAAGCGCGACCCCGGCGACTTCGTGCTGTGGAAGCCCTCCGCGCCGGAGATCCCGGGCTGGGACAGCCCCTGGGGCCGCGGCCGGCCGGGCTGGCATATCGAGTGCTCCGCCATGTCTTGGAAGGCGCTCGGCGAGACCTTCGACATCCATGGCGGCGGCCACGACCTGATCTTCCCGCACCACGAGAACGAGGTGGCGCAGAGCCGCTGCGCCTTCGGCACGCCGATGATGGCGCGCGTCTGGATGCACAACGGCATGCTGCGCGTGAACGGCGAGAAGATGTCGAAGTCCCTCGGCAACTTCCTCACCGTCCGCGACATCCTGGCGCGGGGCCCCTGGGCCGGGGAGGGTTTCCGCCTGCTGCTGCTGCGCACGCATTACCGCGGCGACCTCGACTTCTCCTTCGACCTGCTGGAGGAGGCGAAGGCGGAGCTGGACGACGACTACGCCATGCTCTCCCGCGCCCCTGCGGCGCCGGAGCGGCCGGAGATCCAGGCCGAGATGGTGGCTTGGGCGCTGGCGCCGCTCTGCGACGATCTCAACACGCCGCTCGCGCTCGGCCGGCTGCGCGACCTGCGGACGCTGGAGAATGCCGCGACGGTCGGCGGCAGCGCGACGGCGGTGCTGCATCGTGCCGGCAGGGCCTGGCCGGTCCTGCCGGGCCTCGCCGCCGCGGCCTTCCGGGAGGTCGCGGGGGTGCTGGGCACGCATGGCTCCGATCCCGCGGCCTGGCTGCGCGGTGGCGATGACGCGGGCTGGATCGAGGAGGCGATCGCGGCGCGGCTGGCGGCGCGGAAGGCGCGCGACTTCGCGGAGGCTGATCGGATCCGGGACGACCTGAAGTCCAAGGGGATAGTGCTGGAGGACGGGCCGAAGGGGACGACGTGGAGGCGGGCGTAAGGTTGGAGGGGCTGTGCCCCTCCAAGCGTCCCCGCCAAGGGCCGGAAGGCCCTTGGAACCCGTTACGTCTCCTTCGCGGATCAACGGGCTCGGCTGACGTCGGGCACCATCGTTGCTGCACACGCCAACAAGGGGTTTCCAAAGGCCTTTCGGCCTTTGGCGGGGAGAGGTCCGGAGAGGGGCAGCGCCCCTCTCTGGGCACGCCGCCATGATCCCCACCGCCGCCTGGCTCGACGCGCTGCAGGACGTGCAACTCACCGACACCCGCCGCGCCCTGCTGCGCGCCCATCTCGCCGCCCCCGAGTGCCGCGCCACCCTGGCGGAGATCGAGGCCTCCTCCGGCCGTCCCGCCGCCGAATACCGTGCCCTCGCCGCGGAGCTTGCCGCCGCCGTCGGGGCCGATGCCGCGGCCGACCCCGTCGCCGTCATCGCCGAGGGCCCCGACGCCGCCGGCGCCTATACCCTCCGCCCCGCGCTCGCCTTCGCCCTCGGCGTCCGCCGCGTCCTGCCGGAGGACTGGGACCGCGGCTCCCGCGAGGCCGCCGACCTCCACCCCGCGCCCGGCGAATCCCCCATCATCGTCCTGGTCCGGCCCCAGCTTGCCGAGAATATCGGCGCCGTCGCCCGGGCCATGGCCAATGGCGGCCTCTTCCACCTGCGGCTGGTGGCGCCGCGCGACGGCTGGCCGCAGGACCGCGCCTGGCGCACCGCCTCCGGCGCCGACCGCATCCTCGATGCCGCGACGGTGCATCAGACGGTGCCGGAGGCCGTCGCGGACTGCCACCGCGTCCTCGCCACCTGTCCCCGCCCGCGCCACGTCATCAAGCCTGTCGAGACCGCCCGCGGCGGCGCCGGCACGCTGCGCGCTGCCAACGCCCGCGGCCTGCGCGCCGCCGTGCTGTTCGGCCCGGAGCGCTCCGGCCTCGATGTCGAGGACATGGCCTGCGCGGACACGCTGGTGCGCTACCCGCTGAATCCGGCGCACATGTCGCTGAACCTCGCGCAGGCGGTGATGGTGCTGGCCTATGAATGGTGGTCGGCGACGGATCCCACCCCGGCGCACGAACTCGTCACCAACGAGACGCGCATCGCCACCAAGCGCGAGCTGGAGACCTTCCTCGACCGCCTCGTCGCGGAGCTCGATGCCAGCGGCTTCCTCGACCACGAGAGGAAGCGCGCCGGCATGGTCCGCAACCTGCGCCACTGGTTCCAGCGCGGCGAGGTGACGGAGCAGGAGCTGCGCACCCTGCACGGCGTGGTGACGGAACTCTCGCGCGGCCGGATGCGCCGCGGGCGGCCCGATCCGGGGGGCTGACCGCTGCCGGGCTTGCCGGCCGCACCCGCTGCGGCGATGCTGCCGCCGATCCGGTCGGGGGGGGACGGGCCATGCGCACCATCGAGGTCCGCCGCAGCATTGCGGCACCGCCGGACCAGGTGTGGGCCATCCTGACCAATGCCCCGGTGCTCGCCGGCAACGGCCTCGGCATCCTGCGCATCCAGGGCGATATCGCGCCCGACGCCCAGATCAGGCTCTGGACCGAGGCATCGCCGAAGCGTGCCTTCACCCTGACCGTCACCGGCTTCGACCCGCCGCGCGAGATGGTGTGGACCGGCGGCATGCCGCTCGGCCTGTTCCGCGGCGTGCGGCGCTTCACGCTGACCCCCACGGCGGCGGGCTGCGACTTCCACATGCGCGAGGATTTCACCGGCCCGCTGGCACCGCTGATCTGCCGCGCCATGCCGGACCTGAACCCGGGCTTCCGCCAGTTCGCCGAGGGGCTCGCCCGCATCGCGGAGGGGTGACGCGAGGCGCGTGCCGCTGCCACACTCGCCCCGCCCCAGCCAGGAGACCCGCCATGGCCCGCGTCCGCAGCATCGGCCCGGAGGAATTGCCGCCCGACCTCGCCGCCATCTACCGGGAGTTCGCCGGCAGCTACGGGCCCTTCGCCAACCAGGTCGCCGTCTTCGCGCATGTGCCCGCGGCGCTGCGCCACCTGATGCCGATGCTGATGGAGCTGCGCGCGGCGAAGACCCTGCCGAAGCGCTATCTCGAACTCGCCATCGTCACCGTCAGCAAGCTGAACGAATGCGACTACTGCGTCGCGCACCACAAGCCCTTCCTGGTGCCGGAGGGAATTTCCTCCGAAGGCGTCGACCGCGTGCTGGACTATGCCGACCACCCGGAATTCGACGCGGTGGACAGGCTGGTCGTGGAATACGCCATCGCCGCCTGGGAGAATTCCCACCGCATCCCGGAAGCGCTGTTCCGCCGCCTGCGCCAGCATTTCTCGGAAGCGCAGATCGTCGAGCTGACGCTGCGCATCACCCTCTGCGGCTTCTTCAACCGCTTCAACGATGCGCTCGGCATCGAGGAGGAGGCGGAGGTCGCGGCGGAGTAGCTACTCCGCGCTGATTCCCGCGCTGCGGACAAGGTCTCCCCACCGCGCATCCTCGCTCCGCATGCGCGCCAGCAGGTCTGCGGGCGTCCCGCCGATCGCCTCCGCGCCGAGCTCGGCGAAGCGCTGCCGCGTCTCGGCATCCTTCGTCGCGGCGACGACCGCGGCCTGCATGCGCGCGGCGATCGGCGCCGGCAGCCCCGCCGGCGCGGCCACCGCGAGCCAGGAGGCGGTCTCGAAGCCCGGCAGCGTCTCCGCCACCGCCGGCACCCCGGGCAGCATCGCCGAGCGCTCCGGGCTGGTCACGGCGATGGCGCGGGCCCGGCCGTCGCGGATCAGGGGCAGGGCGGTCGGGAAGGCATCGACCATGATCTGCGCGCGCCCCGCGGTCAGGTCACGCAGCGCATCCGGGTTGCCGCGATAGTGCACCACCTCGCAGCGCGCGCCGAGGCGCTGCAGCAGCATCTCCGTCGCCAGGTGCGGGATGACGCCCGCGCCCGGCGTCGCGCAGATCGGCGGCGCGGGCTGCGCCTTCATCCAGGCGCCGAGCTCCGCGATGGTCTTCGCCGGCACGTCGGGGTGCACCATCACCGCCGCGGGGAAGCGCGCGAATTCAGCGATCAGCGTGAAGTCGCGGAAGGGGTCGTAGGGCAGGTTGCGGTAGACGTGCCGGTTGACCGCCAGATTCGCGGCGAAGAGCGTGCCGAAGACCGTGCCGTCCGGTGTCGCGCGGGCGAGCGCATTGGCGGCCAGGTTGCCGCCGGCGCCGGGCCGGTTCTCGATGACGATGGTCTGGCCGAGC
>JAIYAI010000463.1 GCA_027489135.1 Acetobacteraceae bacterium | reverse complement strand
CGGTCTCGGCCTTCTCCGCCATGCCGCTGATCGCGGCGGCCGATGCCGGCTCCGGCGTCGCCGCCAGCGGGATATGGCCTTCGCCGGTCATCAGGCCGGAGGTGGCGTCGAAGCCGATCCAGCCGGCGCCGGGCAGGTAGACCTCGGCCCAGGCATGGAGATCGGTGAAGTCGGCGGACGGACCCTCCGGCCCCTCGACCGGCTTCTGGTCGGCGACGAGCTGGATCAGGTAGCCGGAGACGAAGCGCGCGGCGAAGCCGAGGTAGCGGAGAAGCTGGACCAGCAGCCAGGCGGAATCGCGGCAGGAGCCGCGGCCTTCGGTCAGCGTCTCCTCCGGCGTCCAGACGCCGGGCTCCATGCGGACGATGTAGGAGATGTCCTGCTGCACGCGGCGGTTCAGCGCGACCAGCATGTCGATGGTGCGCTGGCCATGCGCCTGGCTGACCTGGGCCAGGTACTCCGCGAAGCGCGGGGTCGGCGCCATCGCCTTGCGGAAGGGGGCGAGTTCCTGCTCCAGCACCGGGTCGTAGGCGAAGGGCCAGGTCTCGGCCTCGGGCTCCAGGAAGAAGTCGAAGGGGTTGATCGTCGCCATGTCGGCGACGAGGTCCACGACGACGTCGAAATGCGTCACGCGCTCCGGGAAGACGAGGCGGGTTAGCCAGTTCCCCTGGGGGTCCTGCTGCCAGTTCAGGAAGTGGCCCTTGGGCTCGATCTTCAGCGCATAGGACAGGATGGGGGTGCGGGCATGCGGCGCCGGGCGCAGCCGGACCGTCTGCGGGCCGAGGGTGATCGGCCGGTCGTAGCGGTAGCGCGTGGCGTGGTGCAGGGCGACGTGCAGGGCCATGGGGTCCTGGTGTTCCGGACGTGGTTCGATTGCGTATGTGGGGCCGGTTAGAGCAAGAACCACGCCGCGCGCGGCATGTCGATTTGTCGCCCGAGGGCTGCGTGGCGCGGGGGTGACTGCCCAGAATGCGGGCAGGAAGCGGGCTTTCGTTGATTCGAGGAATATTTTCCGGTAGGGTTGGCGCGCCAAGGGGAGACCTGCATCCGCCAGGCCGGGGCGGGGTGGTCGATTTGTCCGGCCGATCGGGCAGGGCGTTGATCCGGCTGGAAAAGCCGAATTTCCAGGGATGGCGCTGCCGCTGCTAGGCTCGGCCCGAACGAGAGGGACGGTCCAGGCATGGCACGACGATCGAAGGTCTTCGGCAGCTTCGCCGAGGCGGTGAAGGACATCGCCGACGGCTCGGTGGTGGGCATCGGCGGCTTCGCCGGGCCGGGCACGCCCTACAACCTGACCAAGGCGCTGCTGGAGCAGGGCGCGAAGAAGCTCACCTGCGTGGCGAACACCACGGGCGGCGCGCACCAGCCGCGCATGCCGGATATCGGCATGCTGGTGGAGAACGGGCAGGTCGCGAAGGTGATCTGCAGCTTCACCGCGGCGACGCGGCCGACCGATACGCTGCCCTTCACGAAGTACTACGAGAGCGGCGAGTGCGACGCGGAACTGGTGCCGCAGGGCACGCTGGCCGAGCGCATGCGCGCCGCGGGCGCCGGCATCCCGGCCTTCTACACGCCGACGGCGGTGGGCACGGAACTGGCGGAGGGGCGGGAGACGCGGGTCATCAACGGCCGCGAATACCTGCTGGAATACGCGCTGCCGCTGGATGTCGCCTTCATCCGCGCCTGGAAGGCGGATGAGGCGGGGAACCTGGTGTTCCGGCTGGCGCAGCGGAATTTCTGCCCGCTGATGGCGACGGCGGCGACGCTGACCATCGTGGAGGTGGAGGAGCCGATCGTGCCGGCCGGCACGCTGGATCCCGACCTGATCCATGTGCCGGGGATCTTCGTGCAGAGGCTGGTGAAGATTCCGCCGGCGCCCGAGGGATTGTGGACCGTCCGCCGTGAGGAGCGCACCCGATGAGCGGGAAACTTGGCTGGGACCGCCAGCAGATGGCAGACCGCATCGCCCGCGAATTCCAGGAGGGCTGGATCGTCAATCTCGGCGTCGGCATCCCGACCATGTGCTCGAACACCGATATCGGCGACCGCGAGATCACCTACCACGCGGAGAACGGCGTCATCGGCTACGGCCCCGTGCTGCCGATGGGGCAGGAGGACCTGCACCTGGTCAATGCCGGCGGGCAGAATGTCTCGCTGGCGCCGGGGGCGGCCATCGTGAACCATGCCGACAGCTTCGGCATCATCCGCTCCGGGCGGATCGACGTGACGGTGATGGGCGCCTACGAGGTCGCGTCCTCGGGCGACTTCGCCAACTGGAAGGTCGCGGGGGCGAAGGGTGGCGGGATCGGCGGTGCGATGGACCTCGCGGCCTCGGCGAAGCGGGTCTTCATCATCCTCGAGCACACGCAGCGCAACGGCACCTCCCGCCTGGTGCGGCACTGCGCGCTGCCGGTGACGGCTCGGGGCGTGGTGAAGCTGGTCTGCACCAATCTCGGGGTCTTCGAGCCGGTGGGCGAGGGATTCCGCGTGCGGGAGTTGGCGCCGGGCGTGGACCTGCCCGCGGCGCAGGCGGCGACCGCGACGCCGCTCTACGCATAGGATCGCGTCCGATCGCCAAAGCGCCGCGAGGCGCGGCGGCGTGAATCGGCCGCCCAAACGGAGATCACCATGTCCCTTCATGTCGACTACTACGTCTCGCTGAACTCGCCCTGGACGCATCTGGGTGCGGCGCGGATCGAGGCGATGACCGCGAAGCACGGCGCCACGATGAAGATCTGGCCCGTGGACTTCGGGACGATCTTCGCGGGGTCCGGCGGGCTGCCGCTGCCGAAGCGCTCGCCGCAGCGCCAGGCCTACCGGATGATGGAGCTGAAGCGCTGGCGCGATCATCTCGGCGTGCCGATCGTGCTGGAGCCGAAGCACTTCCCGACCAGCGAGGCGCTGTCCAGCGCCTGTGTCATCGCGCTGCGCGAGACCCAGGGCAACGCACCCGCCATCAGGCTGGCGCATGCCGTGCTGAAGGCGGTGTGGGAGCAGGAGCGCAACCCGGGCGACGAGGCGACCCTGGCCGCGCTGATCGGCGAATGCGGGCTGGATGCGGCCAAGGTCATCGCGCTGGGCAAGGACCCGCGCTGGACGGCGATGAAGGAGAGCGACACCGCGGCGGCGCTGGCGCGCGGGGTGTTCGGCGCGCCGAGCTTCGTGATCGGGGACGAGATCTTTTGGGGCCAGGACCGGCTGGAGTTCGTGGAGAGACGTCTGGCGAAGGGCTGAACGCGCGGCTCAGCCGTTGGCGCCGGGCAGCCCCTGCGGGAACAGGTTCGCCGCAAGCTGCCCGCCGTCGACGTCCAGCACCGTCCCGTTGACGTAGCTGGCGAGGTCGGAGACCAGGAACAACGCCGCCTTGCCGATCTCCTCGATCGTGCCGCGGCGGCGCAGGGGGATCAGGCTGCTTCCATAGGCGTCCTGCCGGTGCGGCGTGTCGTAGAGGCGCGGCGTCACGATATGGCCCGGCGCGATGGCATTGGCGCGGATGCCGTGCGGCGCCCATTCCACCGCCATGGTCTGCACCAGGCTGATCAGCCCGGCCTTGGCCGCGCCATAGGCGCCGCGCATCGGGCTGGCGCGCTGCCCGTCGACCGAGGCGATGCCGAGGATCACGCCGCCGCTGCCGCGCTGGATCATGCCCTGCGCCACCGCCTTCGCGGTCAGGAAGAAGTAGCGCAGGTTCAGCGCCATCTGCTGGTCCCAGCCCTCGGCCGAGGTCTCCAGCAGGCTGCCCCAGGCGGCGGCGCCGACGATCGAGACCATGGCGTCGATGCCGCCGAGGCCCGCCTCGGCTTCGGCGACGATGCGCGGGATCTCGGCATCCTGCAGCACGTCGCCGACCACGGTGACGGCGCGGGTTCCGTTCGCCCGCACCATGGCGGCGACGGCTTCGGCGCGTTCCGCCACGAGATCGACCAGCGCGACATCCGCGCCGGCGCGGCTGACATGGCGGGCCGTCGCCTCGCCCATGCCCTGGCCGCCGCCGATGATGAGGACCTTCTTTCCGGCCAGGCCGAGCAGCGATGCGTCCGGTGCCATGGTCGTTCTCTCCCGTCTTCGCAGCGAGGATAGGCCCGCGGTGACGGCCCCGGCCAGCGCAAGCCGATTTCCGCGGCGAGCAGGATCGGGCAGACTGCGCTACGAAGACGATCCGCTGCCGGAGCCCCGCATGTCCGATCTCGCCGCCGCCCGACAGACCGCGCTTGCCTGGATCGACGCCAACGAGGCCCGCCTCTCCGCCTTCTGCAAGCAGGTCTGGGACTACGCCGAGCCCGCCTGGCGCGAGTACAAGTCCGCCCGCCTCTACGTCGAAACCCTCCGCGCCGAAGGCTTCGAGGTGGAAGAAGGCTCGGGCGGCATGCCGACCGCCTTCGTCGCCCGGTGGGGCTCCGGCGGCCCGGTTCTCTCCAGCTTCGCCGAATACGACGCCGTCCCCGGTCAGTCCCAGCAGGTCGTCCCGCGCAAGGCCCCGCGCGAGGGGCTGCATCCCTGGACCGCGGGCCATACCGACCCGCACTCCTCGCTCGGCACCGCGGCGCTGACCGCGATCCTCGCCACCAAGGCGGCGATGGAGGCGCAGGGCACCCCGGGGCGCCTGGTGCTCTTCGGCGAACCGGCCGAGAAGGTCTGCGGCTCCAAGCCCGTGCATGCCGCGAAGGGCTACTACGACGATCTCGACGCCGCGGTGGTCTACCACCCGCACATGCAGAATACCGTCACCGACCACACCCAGTTCGGCGCCTACTGGTCGGCGGTGATCACCTTCGAATGCGTCGAGCCCGAAAGCTGGATCGACAAGGACCTGCTGCCGATCCGGGACGTGGGGCACGCCGCCGCTCGCGCCCCGGGCGCCATCGACGCGCTGATGCTGATGTACATGACGACCAAGACCACCAAGGAGGCGATGTTCCCCCATACCGGGTCCTGGACGCTGAACGAGTTCATCCTTGCCGGCGGCGACGCGACCTCCGACAACCTCGCGCCGCGCTTCGCGCAGATCCAGTATTCCTGGCGGGCGTCGAACCTCGGCATCTGCGCGCAGATCGAGAAGGTGCTGCGGCAGAACGCCAAGGCGGCCGCGGCGGCGACACATTGCGTGGCGTCGCTGCGCTGGGTGACCAAGACCCGTGTCGGCCTACCCAATGCCGTGCTGACGGAGGCCACCTGGGCGAACCTGCAGGCGGTCGGCGCGCCGCGCTACGCCCAGGACGCGGTCGGCTTCGCGCGGGAGATCCAGCGGGAACTCGGCCTCGCCCCGATGGACGACCCCTTCGCGCCGCTGAACACAAAGCTCACGCCGCCCGCCGAGTTCGAGGCCGGCATGCGCGCCTTCCTGCCGCCCTGGCAGCACCACCTTTCGGCCGACGACTACGTGGAGTTCTGCTGGCACTGCCCGACGGTGCGGCTGCTGACGGCGCGGCCGCGGCTGCGCGTGCCGGACGGGAAGTACGAATACCCGACCTGGTCGTACAACGCCCTCGGCGGCCTACCGGCGGCGATCGATCCCGGGATGTTCGTGGCGGGGAAGACAATGGCGCTGACGCTGATCGACCTCGCGCTGAAGCCCGGCCTGCTGGACGCGGCGAAGGCCGAATGGCGGGAGCGCACCGGCGGCGGCATGGGCGGCACGCAGTGGGTGCCGCCTCTGCTGCCCGAGGATTTCGTGGCCCCGCACGACCTGCGCTGGCCGGAATACGTCACCACCGCCCGCGGCGAGGAATGGTGGATCCCCACCCCCGTCGAAGGCGGCGGCGCAGGAGAGCGCATCTGATGGACGGCATGCAGACCGGTCTCTCGCGCCGTCGCGTCGAGGATCACCGTTTACTCACCGGCCAGGGCCGCTTCGTCGCCGATGTCGACATGCCCGGGATGCTGCACGCGGTGGTGCTGCGCTCGCCGCACGCGCATGCGCGGATCGTGGCGATCGACACCGCTGCTGCGCGCGCCCTGCCCGGCGTCCACGCCGTGCTGACCGGCGCGGACCTCGTCGCCGAGGGCCTCGGCACCATGCCCTGCCCCTTCCCCCAGGCCATGATGAACGGCACGCTGATCGTGCCGCCGCGCCATGCGCTGGCCGTCGATGCCGTGCGGCATGTCGGCGAATGCGTCGCCCTTGTCGTCGCCGACAGCGTCGAACAGGCGCGCGACGCGGCGGAGGCGATCGCGGTGGACTACGCGACCCTGCCCGCCATCACCGATGCCCGGACCGCGCTCGCCCCCGGTGCACCGCAGGTCTGGCCGATGATCCCCGGCAACCGCGCCTGGCGCTTCGAGAAGGGCGACCGCGCGGCGATGGAGGCCGCCTTCGAGTCCGCCGCGCATGTCGTGGACCTCGACCTCGTGAACCAGCGCATCCACGCCCTGCCGATGGAGCCGCGCGGCGCCGTCGCGTCCTGGGACGGTGAGGGGTTCGACCTGCTCTGCGCCGGCGCCTCCGTCCACGGCATCCGCGACCAGTTGGCCAATGCGATCTTCCACCTGCCGCAGGACAGGGTCCGCGTGCATTGCGACGACGTCGGCGGCGGCTTCGGCCTGAAGAACTTCGTCTTCCCCGAATACATCGCGATGATGTCCGCGGCGCGCCGCGTGAACCGGCCAGTCCGCTGGATCGCCGAGCAGACCGAGGAACTCCAGGCCGCACTGCATGCCCGCGACCTCTCCGGCCGCGCGCGGCTGGCGCTGGACAAGGACGGCCGCTTCCTGGCGATCCATGTCGACATGGCCTCCGACATGGGCGCCTATGTCTCGGCCGGCGCGCCGGGCTGCCACAGCATGGCCTTCAGCACCGCGGTCGGCGGCGCCTATGCCGTG
>JAIYAI010000766.1 GCA_027489135.1 Acetobacteraceae bacterium | reverse complement strand
GAAATCGCCGCGATGCTTCAGCGCCCAGGCCAGCTTCGGATCGATGCCGAGGTCGAGCATGCCGCCATCCCCGCCCGCCAGGATCTCGGCCAGGTCGAAGCCGTAGAAGCGCAGCAGCCAGTCCGCCTGGTAGAGCCGGTGTTCCCGCACCAGCGGCGGCGCCGCCGGCGGCAGCAGCCGCGACGCGTCGGGGATCGGCGAATAGGCCGAGTAGTAGACCCGCCTGAGTCCGTAGCTGGCGTAGAGCAGCGTGCTCGTCCCCAGCACCTTCGCGTCGTCCGAGGCATCGGCGCCGACGATCATCTGCGTCGACTGTCCCGCCGGTGCAAATCTGGGTGCGACGGCGCGGCGTTCGGTGCGCTTCGCCTCCTTCGCCTCCTCGATCCGGACGCGCATGGCGGCCATGGTGCGGCGGATGCCGGGCGCGTCCTTGTCCGGCGCGAGGGCGCGGAGCGAGTCCTCCTGCGGCAGTTCCACGTTGATGGAGAGCCGGTCGGCCCAGCGCCCGGCCTCCGCCAGCAATTCCGGCGCCGCGTCGGGGATGGTCTTCAGGTGGATGTAGCCGCGGTAGCGATGCTCGACGCGCAGGGTCCGCGCCACGCGGACGATCTGCTCCATCGTGTAGTCGGGGGAGCGGATGATGCCGGAGGAGAGGAACAGCCCCTCGATCATGTTGCGCCGGTAGAAATCCAGCGTCAGCCCGACGATCTCCTCCACCGTGAAGCGGGCGCGCGGCACGTTGGAGGTGGCGCGGTTGATGCAATACGCACAGTCGTAGACACAGGCATTGGTCAGCAGCACCTTCAGCAGCGAGATGCAGCGCCCGTCCGGCGCATAGGCGTGGCAGATTCCCATGCCCGGCGCGGTGCTGCCGATGCCGCCATCCCGCGAATCCCGGCGTTCGGTGCCCGAGGATGCGCAGGACGCGTCATACTTCGCCGCGTCGGCGAGGATCTCGAGCTTGCGCTTCAACTCCATGGCACGATCTCGGGTATGCGGAAGGGTGAGTATATGTTCACTATATGTTCCATATCGTGCCGGCCGCAAGCATGACCCGCCCTGCCGCGCATATCGCGCGCATCGCCACCGCCGTGCCGCGGCACGAGGTGCACGACGCCTTCCGCCGCTTCGCCGGCCACCAGATCACCGATCCGCGGACCCGCACCGCCTTCGCCCGCCTTGCGGAACGGTCGCAGATCAGCCGGCGGCATTCCGTGCTGCTGCCGAACGCCGACGCGACGGGCACGGTCTGCGACTTCTACCGCCTCGACCGCTTTCCCTCGACCGGCGCGCGCATGGCGCGGTTCGAGGCGGAGGCGCCGGCTTTGGCCGAGGCCGCCTGCCTCGACCTTGGGCTGGAGAGGGAGGGGAAGCGCGTCACGCACCTGATCCTGGCGACCTGCACCGGCTTCGCCGCCCCCGGCCTGGACCACTGGCTGATCCGCCGCTTCGGCATCCCGGGCGGGGTGGAGCGCAGCGTCATCGGCTTCATGGGCTGCCAGGCGGCGATCAACGCGCTGAAGCTGGCGCACCACATCGTCCGCAGCGACCACCGCGCGCGGGTGCTGGTGCTGAACCTGGAACTGTGCACGCTGCACCTGCAGCCCTCGACCGAGATCGAGCAGTTGCTCTGCTTCCTGCTGTTTGCCGATGGCTGCTCGGCCGCGCTGGTCACGGCGGAGGAGACGGGGCTGCGCATCGACGGCTTCGCCTCCGCCATCATCCCGGACGCGGCGGACCAGATCACCTGGCGCATCGGCGACAGCGGCTTCGACATGACGCTGTCCGGCTTCGTGCCGCTGACCCTGGCGCGGGCGCTGCCGGATCATGCGGCGGCGATCCTGGGCGGGATGGCGCCATCGGATATCGGGCTCTGGGCTGTGCATCCGGGCGGGCGCAGCGTGGTGGACGCGGTGGGGCACGGCATCGGCATCCCGGAAGCGGGGCTGGCGACCAGCCGCGCCGTGCTGCGGGAGAATGGCAATATGTCCTCCGCCACCGTGATGTTCGTGCTGGAGCGCATGCTGCGCGCCGCGCCGGCGCGGGGCACGCCGGGCTGCGCGCTGGCCTTCGGGCCGGGCCTCTCAGCCGAGACGATGCGCTTCACGGCATGTTGAGCCACCGCAGCACCCAAGCCGAGTGGATGGACGCGGCCGATGCGACGCAACCCGCTTTCGAGGCGGCGCTGCGCGACCTGGCCCGCATCAACCGGCTCAGCCTCGCGCATGCGCCGGTGCTGCGCTGGCTGGAGGGGCTCGCGCCGCCAGGTGGGCGGCTATCCGTACTCGATGTCGGCGCCGGCGGCGGCGACCTGCTGGCGGCGATCGCGGATTGGGGGATCAGGCGCGGCGTCGCGCTGGACCTGACGGGCCTGGATCGCAGCCCATGGTCCGCCACGCATGCGCAGGCCATGGGCGTGCCGGCGCGCTGGATCACGGCCGATCTCTTCGACCTCGACCCCGCGCTGCGCTTCGACGCGGTGGTCTGTTCGCTCTTCACGCATCACCTGGACGACGCGACGCTGGTGCGTTTCCTGCGCTGGATCGACGCGCGGGCGACGCGCGGCTGGCTGGTCAGCGACCTGCACCGGCACTGGCTGCCCTGGTCCGTGGTGTGGTGCGGCGTGCGCGCGCTCCGCATGGCGCCGATGGTGGTGCATGACAGCACCGTCTCCGTCGCGCGCGGCTTCGTGCGCGCGGAGTGGGAGCGCGCGGTGGCGTCCGCCGGCGTCGATGCGCGCATCCGCTGGGCCTTCCCGTTCCGCTGGCTGGTGCACCGCGGATGAGCGACACGGTGATCGTCGGAGGCGGCTCGGCCGGTGCGGCGGCGGCCATCGCGATGGCCCGCGCCGGCACGCCGCCGCTGTTGATCGAGCGCGACGCCGTGCCGCGCGAGGCGGTCTGCGGCGAGTTTCTCGGGCCCGATGCGGCGGCCGCGCTGCGGCGCTTCGGGCTCGACCTGGCGGCGCTGGGCGCGGTGTCCCTCACGCGCCTCCGCCTCGGCGCCGGCGCGCGGGAGGCATCGCTGGACCTGCCCTTCTCCGCCTGGGCGCTCCCGCGCCGCGTGCTGGATGGCGCGCTGCGCGACCGCGCCGTGGCAGCGGGGGCGCGCCTGCACCACGCGACGGTGCGGGAGGCGGCGCCGGGCTGGACGCTCCGCCTCGACGACGGTGCGCGCATCGATGCGGCGCGCCTGCTGTTGGCGACCGGCAAGCACGCGCTGCGCGGGCATCCGCGGCTGCCGGCGCGGCCGGCCTCGGTCGGGCTGAAGCTGCATCTGCGCGACGTGGCGATCGGGCCGGAGGTCGTGCTGCTGCCCTTCGCTGGCGGCTATGCCGGCCTGCTGCCGACGCCGGAGGCTGGCGGCGCCAATCTCTGTGCCGCCGTCACCGATGCGCGCGGCGACCTGCTGGCGCGGGTAGCGGGGGGTTCGGCGCTCGGCGCGCGTCTGCTGCGGGATGCCCGGCCGGCCTGGGAGCGACCCCTGGCGATCGGCGGCGTGCCTTATGGCTTCCGGCATGCAGGAGGCGACGGGCCGTATCGCCTGGGCGACCAGCTTTCGGTCATCCCGAGCTTCACCGGGGATGGCGTCGCGATGGCGCTGCTCTCCGGGATCGCGGCGGCGGAGGCGATCGCGGCGGGCCGCGACGCCGCCTGGTTCCACGCCGCCTGGCGCCGGCGCAGCGCGCGGCCGATGCGCTGGGCTGGGATCGGCGCCTGGACGATGCGAGCCTGGCCCGCCGCCTTCGTCGGGGCCGCGACGCTGCTGCCGGGCGCGGCGCGGCAGGTGGCGCGGCTGACGCGGATCGATTCCTGCCGCGTCGGATCGTCCGAAGCGCCCGCGCCGAGGGCGTGAATCAGCCGCGCGCGATGGCCGGGGACCAGACTCCGTCCACGGCATAGGCCTCGTCCGCCCCCGGCCAGGGCGGCATGGTCACCCCGATGGCGACCAGCGGGGCATCGCCATCGGCGCGGAACTGGAAGCGCGTGCCGAGAGGGATCGACAGCGACATCCCCGGCCCAACCTCTGTGATCTCCTCCGCCCCGTCCGGCGCGCGGCGCCACATCCGCCCGCGGCCCGACGTGAAGAACCAAAGCTCCTCCACCGTCCGATGCGCCACGGCCACCGAGACCGCGCCCGCCGGCAGGGTGAAGCGCGCCATGCTGCCGCGCGGGCAGGCCGCAAGGATCCGCACCTTCGACCCGTCCGGCGCCGTCACCTCCGGCGCGTCGTCCACATGGCGGGTGATCCAGTCCATCAGTCGATGCTCAGCTTCAGCTTCTCGACCATCGCCTTCTCGTACACCACGCGCTCCCGCGCGAAGGCCAGGTATTCCGCCGGGCCGAGATACTGGTCCGGCTGCTCCCAGCGCTTCATGATCGCCTGCACCGGCTCCGCGTAGAAGGCCTGCTTCAGCGTCCGGTGCAGCGTGTCCACGATCTGCGGGTCCATCCCCTTCGGCCCCACCAGGCCATAGGGCGAGGTCACCACCATCCCGTAGCCGAGATCCATCAGGTTCGGCACGTCCGGGAAGCTCGGCAGGCGCGTCGGTGTCCAGACCGCGAGCAGGCGGAAATCCCCGTTCTCCACCTGCGGCCGCCAGGACTGCGCGTCGACGATCACGTCGATCTGCTTGCCGAGCAGCGAGGTGACGCCTTCCTGCGACCCGCGCATCGGCACATGCGTCATCTCCGCACCCTCGCGGCCGAGGATGTCCTCCCAGGCGATGTGGTTCGTGGTGGCAATGCCGGAGGTGGAGAAGGTCAGCCGACCCGGCTGGCGCTTGGCCGCGGCGATCAGGTCCTGGAATGTCCGGTACGGGCTGTCGGCCCGTACCACCGTGCCGAAGACGAAGCCGGTGAGCTGGATGATGTAGGTGAAGTCGTTCACCGGATCCCAGGTGGGCTGCTTCGTCAGGAAGGGATGCCGCAACACCGACAGATGGTGATGCGCGATGGTGTAGCCGTCGGGCCGCCCCTGCTGGACCAGGAAGGTCGCCGCGCGGGTGCCACGGGCGCCCGGCATGTTCTCGATGACGATGTTCTGGCCGAGATCCTTGCCGGCGATCTCGAACATCTGGCGGTGGACGGCGTCGAGCGGCCCGCCGGGAGGCCAGGGGATCAGGCAGCGGATCGGGCGGCTGGGGTAGCGGTCCTGCGCCATGGCGGGCCGGACAAGGGGGGTGGAGATTGCGGCACCGGCCAGGGTCAGGGCAGCACGGCGGGTGGTGGCGGACATGACGGACTCTCCCGGTTCTTTCCGCCCCTGCTGACGGGCCGGCCGCCCGCCGTCAATCGGGTCTTGGCTCGGCCGCGCGGTGGTGCTGACATCCGGCCACCGAACCCCACCGGTGCAGTCCACTGCACCTGCCGAACCCCAAAGGAGACATCCCATGCTCGACGGTACCACCTGGCGCGTGCCCAGCCTGCGCCACAAGGTCAGCCCGGAGGAATGGCAGGCCCGCGTCGACTGCGCCGCCTTCTACCGCCTGGTCGACGCCTACGGGATGAGCGACCTGATCGCCAACCACGTCTCCGTCCGCGTGCCCGGGGAGGACGCCTTCCTGATCAACGCCTATGGCATGCTGTACGAGGAGCTCACCGCCTCCGCCCTGCTGAAGATCGACTACGACGGGAACATCCTGCTGGCCCCGGACTTCCCGGGAGAGGTGAAGTACGGCGTCAACCGCGCCGGCTTCGTCATCCATTCGGCGATCCACAAGGCCAAGCACGACCTTGCCTGCGTGGCGCATACCCACACCATGGCGGGCATGGCGGTCTCCACCCTGGAATGCGGCTTGCTGCCGAACACCCAGACCAGCATGCGCTTCGCCCATATCAGCTACCACGACTTCGGCGGCGTGGTGACGGATCTCGCGATGCAGGCGAAGCTGGTCGAGGATCTCGGCGACAACAACGCGATGATCCTGCGCAACCACGGCCTGCTGACCGTGGGCAAGACCATCCCGGAATGCTGGAACGCGCTCCACCGGCTGGAACTCTCCTGCCGCACGCAGCTTGCGGCGATGGCCTGCGGCACGAAGCTGATCGAGGTGCCGGCGGCGGTGGTGGAACACACCTACCAGATGTACCAGCCGAAGACGCGCCGGCCCTTCGGCCTGCTCGACTGGCCGGCGCTGCTGCGCAAGCTGGACCGGATGGACCCGAGCTATCGGGATTGACGGCTGACTAGGAGGGGCGCCGCCCCTCCTGGACCACCCCGCCAGGTGGCAGGGCCACCTGGACCGCCATGAGTTGGAGCCCGGGCGCATGGACATCGGCACACACCCACGGCCGGAATTCGCATCGGGCGCGGCCTATGTGAACGGCCGCTTCGTGCCGATGGCGCAGGCGACCATCCCGGTCACCGACTGGGGCTTCACCCGCTCCGACGTCACCTACGACGTCGTCCATGTCCGCGGCGGCGCCTTCTTCCGGCTGCAGGACCATCTGGACCGCTTCGCCACCTCCATGCGGAAGTGGCGCCTTTCGCCGCCCGAAAGCCTGGCGGAGATCGAGACCATCCTGCACCGCTGCGTCGCGCTGACCGGGCTGCAGGACGCCTACGTCTCCATGGCCTGCGCCCGCGGCACGCCGGCCGTGCCCGGATCGCGCCGCCTCTCCGACTGCGCCAACCATCTCATCGCCTACGCGGTCCCCTGGATCGATGTGCTGAGCCCGGCAATCCAGGCGCGCGGCGCGCATGTGCTGATCGCCTCCACGCCCCGCATCCCCGACGCCTCGCTCGACCCCACGGTGAAGAACTACCAGCGCGGCGACTTCACCCTGGGCCTGATGGAGGCCGAGGACGCCGGCTTCGACACCGCCATCCTGTGCGACGCCGCGGGCCTGGTCACCGAGGGACCGGGCTTCAACGTCTTCCTCGTGCATGAGGGGCGGGTAATCACCCCCCGCCATGGCAGCCTCGGCGGCATCACCCGGCAATCCGTCCTCGACCTCTGCGCCATGGAAGGCATCCCCGCCGCGGTGGAGGACATCCCGCGCCAGGTGCTGGAGGAGGAGGCCGAGGAGGTCTTCCTGGCCACTACCGCCGGCGGCGTCATGCCGGTTGCCCGCGTCGGGCGGCGGATCCTCGGCAATGACCGCCCCGGGCCGCTCTCCGCCCGGCTGAAGGACCTCTACTGGCGGAAGCACGCGGAGGGCTGGCACGCCACGCCGGTGCGCTACGAACTGGTGGGTTGACCCACCCGCGGATCGGGGAAACCATCGGGCCAAGGGAAGAACGCAGCCCCACGCGGAAACCAGCCGCGTTCGCCGGAGGCCGCCCATGCCGCTCGACACCACCATTCCGTCCACCATCCCCGTGCTCGATGTCGGGGATTTCCTGGCCGGCACGCCCGGCGCCGCGGAGCGCACCGCGGCGGAGCTTCGCCGGATCAACGAGACGGTGGGCTTCCTCATCCTCACCGGCCATGGCGTGCCACGCGCGCTGGTGGACGAGACCTTCGCCGCCGCCGCCCGTTTCCACGCGCAGGATGAGGCCACGAAGCTGGCGCTGAAGGTCAACGCCGCGATGCAGGGGTATCTCCCGCTGCGCGGCAGCACCACGCGCTCCTCCCCGCTCAGCCCGGCGCGCCACCCGAACGAGAACGAGGCCTTCTTCGTCAAGCGCACCCGTGACGACGCGACGAATGATGGCCGCTGGCCCGCCGACCTGCCCGGCTTCCGGGAGACGGCACTGCGCTACTACGACGCGATGGACGGCCTCGCCCAGGCGCTGCTGCCGCTCTACGCGATGGCGCTGGACCTCCCACCCGACTATTTCGGCCCGCGCTGCGACAAGCCGCTGACCAGCCTTCGCCTCAGCCACTATCCGGCCTGCGCGTACGGCGCCGACCAGTTCGGCATCGCGCCGCACACCGACAGCAGCTTCATCACCCTGCTCGCGCAGAACGAGGTCGCGGGGCTGCAGATCCGCACCACCGACGGGCGCTGGATGGAGGCGCCGGTGGTGCCCGACAGCTTCGTGGTCAACACCGGCGACGTGCTGCACCGCTGGACCAACGGGCGCTTCCTCTCGACCCCCCACCGCGCCTTCAACACCTCCGGCGGCTCGCGCTACGCCATCCCGTACTTCTTCCATCCGAACCCGGACACGGTGATCGAATGCCTGCCCGGCTGCACGGCGGAAGGCGAGGCGCCGCGCTTCGAGCCGATCACCACCGCCGGCTACATGGCCTGGTTCCGTGGGCAGAACTACGACCATCTGCGGAAGGGGAAAGCCTGATGCCGCTGGACGTCGCCGCCGGCATCCCCGTCCTCGACCTCGGCGCCTTCCTGCGCGGCTAAGCGGGCGCGGCGGAGGCGACCGCCGCCGAGCTTCGCCGCATCAATGAGACGGTGGGCTTCCTCTTCGTCACCGGCCATGGCGTGCCGCGCGACCTGGTGCAGGCGACCTTCGCCGCCGCCGCCCGCTTCCATGCGCAGCCCGAGGACGCGAAGCTCGCGGTGAAGGTGAACGCCGTGATGCAGGGCTATCTGCCGCTGCGCGGCAGCACCACGCGCCATTCGCCGCTCAGCCCCGCCCGCCGCCCGAACGAGAACGAGGCCTTCTTCGTCAAGCGCATGCCGGGCGACGACAGCAATGACGGCCGCTGGCCCGCGGACCTGCCCGGCTTCCGAGAAACGGTGCTGGCCTATCACGACGCCATGGACCGGCTGGCGCAGGCGATGCTGCCGCTCTACGCCCGGGCCCTCGGCGTCGATCCCGGCTTCTTCGGCCCACTCTGCGACAAGCCGCTGGTGAACCTCCGCCTCAGCCACTACCCGCCCTGCGACTACGGGGAGGATCAGTTCGGCATCGCCCCGCACACGGACAGCAGCTTCATCACCCTGCTCGCGCAGAACGACGTGCCGGGGCTGCAGATCCGCACCACGGACGGCACCTGGTTCGACGCCCCGGTCATCCCGGACAGCTTCATCGTCAACACCGGCGACGTGCTGCACCGCTGGTCGAATGGGCGGTTCCTCTCGACGCCGCACCGCGCCTTCAACACCTCCGGCGGGTCGCGCTACGCCATTCCCTACTTCTTCCACCCGAACCCGGAGACGCGGATCGAACCGATCACGGCGCCCGGGGAAGCGGCGCGCTTCGAGCCCATGACGACCGAGGGCTACATGGCCTGGTTCTTCGGCCAGAACTACGACCACCTCCGGAAAGGCAAGGCCTGATGCACCGTCTTCTCGCCGCGGCGCTCGCGGCGCTGCTGCTCGCCCCCGCTGCGCAGGCCCAGGACCGCGTGCTGCGCGCCTCGCTGAACACGGAACTGCAGATCCTCGACCCCATCGCCGTCACCATCAACGCGACGCGGGTCTTCGCCTACATGGTTTTCGACCAGCTCGTCGGCATCGACGCCGAGGGCAACTACCGCCCGCAAATGCTGGAGGGGTGGGAGGTCTCGGACGACCGCCTCACCTGGAAATTCCGCCTGCGCGAGGGGCTGGAGTTCCACGACGGCACGCCGGTGACGGCGGAGGACTGCGTCGCCTCGCTGCGCCGCTGGGCGAAGCGCGAACCCCTCGGCGCGCAGTTGATGGACGCGACGCGGGAGATCCAGGTGGTGGACCAGCGGTCCTTCACCTTCGTGCTCAACCGCCCCTTCGCCTTCGTCCCCGATGCGCTCGGCAAGCCCGGCAACACCATCCCGGTGATGATGCCGGCGCGCATCGCCGCGAATGCCGAGGTCTCGCGCGCCGTCCCGGAGATCATGGGCAGCGGGCCCTTCCTGTTCGACCGCGCCGGCTGGCGCCCCGGCGACCGCGCCGTCTTCCACCGCAACCCGCGCTACCGGCCCCGCGCGGAGCCGCCGAGCGCGCTCGCTGGCGGCAAGGTGGTGAAGCTCGACCGCGTCGAGCTGATCTCCATGCCGGACCAGGCGACCCGCGTCTCCGCGCTGATCGCGGGCGAGATGGACCTGCTGGAGATCGTACCCTTCCACTTCATCGATCGGCTCCGGCGCACGCGGAACATCACCATCGCCAACCAGCGCGGGGTCGAGCAGATCCTGTCGATCATGTCGATCAACCACCTGCAGCCGCCCTTCAACGACATCCGCTTGCGGCGCGCGATGCAGGCGGCGATCGAGCAGCCCGACGTGATGGCGGCGCTCGGCCTGCCGCGCGGCATGTACCTGGACCAGTGCATCTCGATCTACATGTGCGACGCGCCGCTGACCAATGATGCGGGCATGCAGTATTTCCGCCCTACCGGCATCGAGCACGCGAAGAAGCTGTTGCGGGAGGCTGGCTATGCCGGCCAGCGCGTGGTGGTGCTGCATGCGGAAAGCTCCGCCGTGCTGAACCCGATCGGCATCGTGGTCTCCGACCAGTTGCGCCGCGCCGGCTTCAACGTGGACATGCAGACGATGGACTTCGCCACCGCCGCGCAGCGCCGGCTCAGCCGCGCGCCGGTGGAGCAGGGTGGCTGGTCGGTGCTGCCGGTGATCTGGAACGGCATCGACCTGGTGAACCCGCTGTCCGATCCCGCAGTCAGCCAGAACTGCAACCCGCATAACCCGGGCTGGTTCTGCGACGAGCGCCAGACCGTGCTGCTGCGCCGCTATTCCGAGGTGACGGACGAGGCGGAGCGGAAGAAGATCGCGGCCGAGCTGCAGGGCCTGTTCCACGAGAACGTCAACCTCGTGATCGGCGGGCAGTTCCAGGCGCCGATGGCCTACCGGTCGAACTTCACGGGGGTGATTCCCTTCGCCTTCCCGCTGTTCTGGAACATCGAGCGGCGGTAGCCAGGTCTGCCCTCCCCCGCTGGCGGGGGAGGGAGATTAGCCAGCCAGCAGGAGCGCCACCCCGGCGACGGTCAGGCCAATACCGGCGGCCATGCTCCACGACAGCGCGGCCCGCCCGAGCAGCGGCAGGGTCAGCCCCAGTACGATCACCGGATAGGTGGCGATCAGCGGCGCCACCACCGCCACCGGTCCCATCGACAGCGCCAGGTACATGCTGCCCACCGCGGCGCCGTTGCAGAGCCCGACGGCGACGAACCAGGCAACGCCACGCGCCCCGGGCCAGGCGAAGGGCCGCACTCCCTTCGCCGCGCCGACGCCGAGCAGCACGCCCGCCGAGACGAGATACCTCAGCAGGGTCGCCGCGAAGGGATCCGGCCAGAAGCCGATCCCCAGCTTCACCACCGGCTGCACCAGCCCCCGCACCACCGCGGCCGCCAGCGGCAGCCCGACCGCCGCGCCGGGCCAGACCCAGCCGCCGCGCCCGGTGAACAGCAGCACCACGCCGGCGACGATCACCAGCGCCGCCAATACCGCGGACCAGCCCGGCACCTCCCCCAGCACCAGCACCGCGAAGACCAGGGCGAACAGCGGCGAGACATTGCCCAGCGCCCCGGTCAGCGCGGGGCCGATGCGGCGGCTCGCCTCGAAGGTCAGCAGCGTGACGGCGGCGGGGAAGAGGCAGCCGAGCAGCGCGAAGATCGCCGCACCGCGCGCATCGAACAGGTCCCACCGCAGCACGAAGGGCGAGGCCAGCAGCATCAGGGCCGCCGTGGTGGGGACGCTGATGCAGGCTCCGCGCAGCGGCGGCAGGTGCCGCGTGCCGCGCGCCACCAGCACAAGCCCGCCGGCGAAGCAGGTGGCGGAGAAGATCGCCACCGCCACCAGGGCACTCATGCCAGACGCATGAAGGTTTCACCTTCATGCCCCTCAGACGCCGGGCGGCGGCATTCCGGCCGCCTTGGCTTCGCGGCATACGCCGCGGGCCGCATTCGCGGCCTCGGCCCTGCGGGCCGCAAGTCGGAACGCCGTGCGCCTGGCATCATCCCGTGG
>JAIYAI010000476.1 GCA_027489135.1 Acetobacteraceae bacterium | reverse complement strand
GTGGTCTGGAACAGGTCCTCCTTGAACTTCGGAAGCTGTCCCGTCCCGTACATGGTGGCGTCGTTGACCAGCAGCGGCGGCGCGACCTCGGTGTAGCCGTGCTCGTCCGCATGCAGGCTGATCATCCACTGGCCGAGCGCACGTTCCAGCCGCGCCAGCGGGCCGCGGAGGATGGTGAAGCGCGCGCCGGCGACCTTGGCGGCGCCGGTGAAGTCCATCAGGCCAAGCGCCTCGCCGATCTCGAAATGCTGCTTCGGGTCGAAGGCGAAGTTGGACGGCGCGCCGTGCTGGTGGAGGACGACATTGGCGCTCTCGTCGGCGCCGTCGGGCACGGCGGCGTCCAGGATGTTGGGCAGGGCTTCCAGCAGAGCGACCTGCGCCGCGTCGGCGTCCTTCGCCTCGGCCTCCAGCGCGGCCATGGCGTCGCGTAGCGCGACCGCCTCGGCCTCAAGCGCCGCGGTATCGCCACCCTGGCGCTTGGCCTGGCCGATCTCCTTGGCCAGGGCGTTGCGGCGGGCCTGCTTCTCCTGCAACGCCTGCTGCGCGGCGCGGCGGCGGCTGTCCTGGGCCAGGATCGCCTCGGCCACGGGCGATACGCCGCGGCGGGCGAGGGCGGCGTCGAACGCGGTCGGATCGGTGCGGACGGTGCGAATGTCGTGCATGGCGTCAGCCCGCCTCTACCCCAGGTCGCTCTTGGTCAGGGAGTCGAAGACGGCGTTCACCTCGTCCCGCGTCCAGGTCACGCCGTCGCGCCAGAGGCTGAGCAGCGCGACCTCGTTCGCCTGCACCCAGCCGCGC
The DNA here is from genome assembly GCA_027489135.1 of Acetobacteraceae bacterium. Classification (GTDB taxonomy): domain Bacteria; phylum Pseudomonadota; class Alphaproteobacteria; order Acetobacterales; family Acetobacteraceae; genus JAIEOP01. The sequence goes on along the minus strand of JAIYAI010000476.1, from coordinate 6,825 downwards.
ACGGCGGCCGCGGCGCGATTGGCCTGGGCAGCGGGCAGCCCCTGGACGATCACCGTCGGCTCGGCGCCGATCGGGACGATCAGGCAGGGGCCGTCGCGGGATGGCCGTTCCGGGAACCACTTCACCCGCGGACCATGCTCGGCCATGGCGGTGGACACGGCGATGATGCCAGCGATGCCGGTGTCCCTGCACGTCAGGGTCACCACATCGCAAATCTCCTCGTCGGCGGGCGGGGCGGGCACGGAAACCCCCTGCTCCGCCCGCATCCCCGGCACCGCTTGCCCGACGGTCATGCCTTCACCTCGTCCCCGTCCTTCGGATCATGCCGCCCCATCCAGGACGCCGCGATGATCGAGATCTCGTAGAGGAAGATCAGCGGGATCGCGAGGCCGAGCTGGCTGATGATGTCGGGCGGCGTCAGCACGGCGGCGACGACGAACATGCCGACGATCGCGTAGCGCCGTCCCTTGCGCAGCGTGTCGACGTTGAGGATTCCGACGCGGCAGAGCAGCGTCAGCAGCACCGGCAGCTGGAAGGCGATACCGAAGGCCAGGATCATGTGCATGACCAGCGACAGGTATTCGCTGACCTTGGCCTCGAGACGCACCGGCATGGCGCCGTTCTCCGCACCGGTCTCGAAGCTGATGAAGAACTGCCAGGCCAGCGGGAAGATGAAGTAGTAGGCCAGCGCCGCGCCCAGCAGGAACAGGAAGGGCGAGGCGATCAGGAAGGGCGCGATCGCGTTCTTCTCGCTGCGGTAGAGGCCGGGTGCCACGAACAGCCAGAGCTGCGTCGCCCACATCGGGAAGCTGAAGAAGACGGCACCGAAGAACGCGACCTTCAGGTAGGTGAAGAAGGCCTCGTAGAGCGCGGTGAAGATCATGCCACGATCGCCGCCGCCCTGATTCTGCAGGATGTCGGCCAGCGGCTGGGCCAAGAAGCCGTAGATCTGGCTGGAGAAATAGTAGCAGACGGCGAAGCACAGCACGAAGGCGCCGACCGACCAGAGCAGCCGCGTGCGCAGTTCCATCAGATGGTCGATCAGCGGCATCGGCTTGTCGTCGATGACGTCCTCGACCTCGGGCTTGGGCCCCTTCGGCCGGGCCGCGATGCGACGCCCGACATAGAGCGCCAGCCGTACCAGCACCGCCAGCACGGCCACGCCGCCGAGCACCACCCACAGCAACGGCCGCTGCGGATCGCCGATCTGCTCGACGAAGGGAATGGCCGGATCCCAGACCCGGCCGATCAGCCCGGAGAGCAAGGCCCCGGTCGTGTCACTGCTATCCCCCGCCATGATTCGCCGCCGTCAGGCCTTCTCGGTGGCCGGCGCCGGGACCGGCGCGGCATGGGGTGTGGCAGCCGCGCCCGTGGAGACGGGCGGTGCGGCGGGTGCGGCAGCCATCGCCGTCGGCTCGGCCTGGACCGTCGCGGTGACGGGCGGCGGCTCCGTCGCGGGCGGCACGAAGGCCGGCGGGGCGGGCGGCTCGGGCGCCGGGGGCGGCACGAAGGGCGCGGCGGCGACGGGCAACTGCTTCGCCGCCTCCTCGGGCGGCACGAAGGCCGGCGCCTCCTCCGGCATACCGGCGCGGGCGCCCTCCATCGTCGACGGGGACGGCTCCGTCACCGGCGGCGGAGTCCAGTCGCTGGTCGTCTTGAAGGGGTCGGATTCGAAGGTGCTGCGGATCACGCCGTCGCCGTCGACGTGCTTTTCCACGGTGCTGCGCAGGTCGAAGTTGCGGATGTCGTTGACCGCGCTCTTCACCTCGTTGATCTGGTTGCGCACCTCGTCGAGCTTGGCCTCACGGACCAGCTCGTCGGCCTGGCTCTGGAACTCCGACGCCATGCGCCGGAGCTTCTGAACGCCCTTCGCAACCCCCCGGATAGCCTCCGGAAGGTCCTTCGGACCGATGACGACGAGGGCCACCACGCCGATCAGCGCAATCTCGGACCAGGCGAGGTCGAACATGTCCTTCCCGACCGCGAACCAGACGCCCGGGAGCGGGACGCCTTCGGCCGCGAGGCCGCCTCCGTTAGCAGGAACCCCCGAGGGGGACAATCTGGCCGCCTTGCGGCGCCAGCGCGTGATCTAGGGAGCCCGGAGGCGATTTACGAAGGGGCTGCTACGAAGCCTCGGCCGGAAAGACGAAGGCCCGCTCCGGATCCATCGCAACCGTCACCCGCTGTCCACGTGCGAGCGTGACACCGGGCGGCGTGCGGGCATGCAGGTGCAGCACGCCCCCCGCCCCGTCCGGCACCGCGAGATGCACGAGCGTGGTCGAGCCGAGCAGGCGGCTCGCCTCCACCTCGGCAGGGATGCCGGCCGGCATGGGCTGGGTCCACGCCTCGGTCTCCCCGCCGGCCACCGCCAGGCGGCGGACCGTGGAGGTCTCCTCGGCGACGAGGCGCAGCCCCTCGGGACGGAGCAGAAGCTGGGCGGGCCCCTCGGGCTGGGTCAGCGGCGCCGGCAGGCTGCCCAGCACCGTCTCCGCCCGTCCGCCCCGCACCAGCGCGGGCAGGCGGTTCACCTCGCCGAGGAAGGTTGCCACGAAGGGATCCGCAGGATGGAGATAGAGCTCCTGCGGCGTGCCAAGCTGGACCACCCTTCCCTCCCGCATCAGCGCGATGCGGTCGGCCATGAACATCGCCTCTTCGGCGTCGTGGGTGACGATCATGGCCGGGATGCCGGCGGTCTGCAGCACGTGCAGCGTGTCGTCGCGGACCTGTTCCCGCAGCCGCGCGTCGAGGCTGGCGAAGGCCTCGTCCAGCAGCACCACCTGCGGCCGCGGCGCCAGCGCGCGCGCCAGCGCCACGCGCTGCTGCTGGCCGCCCGAGAGCATGTGCGGCCAGGCCTTGGCATAGGCTTCGAGGCCGACCCGGGCGAGCGCTTCGGTCACCATCCAGGCGCGTTCGCCGCGCGGGGCGCGGCGCAGGCCGAAGGCGACGTTCTCCTCCACGGTCAGGTGGGGGAAGAGGGCGTAGTCCTGGAAGACGAATCCGACATGGCGCTGCTCGGGCGGGACCTCGTGGCCGGGCTCCGCCACCACCTCCCCGCCCAGCTCGATCCGACCCGACTGCAGGGGTTCGAGGCCGGCGACCAGGCGCAGCAGCGTGGTCTTGCCGTCGCCGGAGGGGCCGAGCAGGCAGAGGATCTCGCCGCGCCCGACCTCGAGGTCGACGCCGCGCAGGACCTGCTTCGGGCCATAGGCGTGCCGGATGCCGGTGAGGCGGAGGGTCATGCCGGGGGATATAGCCCCGCGCGACGGGCGGCGTCAGGCCGCCGCGGGGGGCGCCGCGAAGGGCAGGGTCGGCTCGTTCACCAGTTCCTCGCGCCGTGGCAACTCGTTGAGCGAGCGCAGGCCGAACTGCTCCAGGAACTTCGTCGTCGTCCCCCAGAGGCTGGGCCGGCCCGGCACCTCCTTGCGGCCGCGCGGCTGGATCAGGCCCATCTCCAGCAGGCTCTCCAGCGTGGTCTGGGCGAGCGCGGCGCCGCGGATCTCCTCGACCTCGGCGCGGGTGACGGGCTGGTGGTAGGCGATGATGGCCAGCGTCTCCATCGCCGCGCGCGGCAGGCGGCGCGGCACCTCGACCACGCGGGTGAGCTGGGGTGCGAGCTCGGGCGCGGTGCGGAAGGCCCAGCCGCCAGCGACCTCGACCAGGCGGACAGGATCGGTGGCGCGCTGCTCAGCGAGCGTCGCGAGGACCGCGCGGGCGTCGCAGCGCTCGGGAAGGACGGGCTGCAGGCGCTGCGGCGTGATGGGGCGATCGGCGGCGAAGATCAGCGCTTCGGCAAGCCTCAGGGCCTGCTGCCAGTCGGCGGGGTCGGGCGGCTCGGGCGCGTCAACCGCGGGGGGTGCGACCGGCGCCTGCAGCGCGAAGGGTGCGGCATCGTTGGCGGCGAGCGGCGGATCAGCGGGGGACACGCCGGGGTCGGCGTCTGCCGGCACGTCGTCGGCATCGGGCACGGAGAAGGCCACCGATTCGGTGGCCAGGGTCTGCCCGGCGGTGTCTTCCGCTTCAGTGGCCGCGTCCGGCCGGGCGACGTCTTCCGGCTCGGTCATCACGTTCTGCTCGGCCGCAGCCGCGGCCTCCGCGGCCACGTCCTGCGAAATGGCAGCCAGGGGACTATCCGAGGCCGCAGTCCCGTCCGGCACCTCGTCCACCCCGGGCGGCGCCATCTCCTCAGGCTGCGCGGACATGCGTCGCCTCCTCCTCCTGCGCCCCGCACGCGCGGACCATGATCGGGCCGAAGGCACGTTCCTGCCGCAACTCGATCCCGCCGCCGCGCGCCGTCTCCAGCGCCGCGATCAGGGTCGCCGCCAGGGCCGCGCGCCGCTCCACGGGGTCCAGCTCCGTCAGGCTCTCCGGCAGGAAGCGCTGCAGCACGGACCATTCGGGCAGGGTCCCGATCACCCGCGACAGCCGCGCGATCGCCTCCTGCACGGTCCAGAGGCGCCGGTGCTTCGGGGTATAGGGCCGCCGCCCCAGCGCCCGCCGCCGCGCCGCCGCATAGGCCTGCAGCAGCGAGGGCAGGTCGGCCGAGATGCCGGACCGGTCCTGCACGGTCAGGGATTCCGGCTCCCCGCGGGCGAAGACCTCGCGCCCCAGTTGCTGCCGTGCGCCGAGCCAGGCGGCGGCGAGGCGCATGCGCTCCAGCTCGGCGAGGCGGTCGGTCAGCGCGGCGGCCAGCGCCTCGGCATCCGGCTCGGGGCCGGCTTCCTCGGGCGGCAGCAGCAGGCGGGATTTCAGCCAGGCGAGCCAGGCCGCCATCACCAGCCAGTCCGCGGCGAGTTCCAGCCGCACCGCGCGCGCCTGCTCCACCACCGCGATATACTGGTCGACCAGCGCGACGAGGGAGATCTTCGCAAGATCCACCTTCTGCGCCCGCGCCAGCTCCAGCAGCAGGTCGAGCGGCCCCTCGAAGCCATCGAGCCGGAGATGCAGAGCGGGCGCCGGGGCAGACGCGGCCGTGGGGTTCACGGGCCGTTCCCCGTCAGCGTCAGGACGAGGCGGAAGCCCTGCAGGATGACATTGTTCAACGCCCAGCCGACCGGATCATAGGCCGGGTCGATGCGCGGCAGGACGAAGACCAGCGCGATCACCACCAGGATGCCCCAGCGCTCCAGCTGCATGTAGGGCAACGCCAGCCGCTCCGGCAGCAGGCCGGCGACGATGCGGCCCCCGTCGAGGGGCGGGATGGGCAGGAGGTTGAACAGGCCGAGCACCAGGTTCGCCAGGATGGAGAGCAGGAGGAAGCGATAGACCCATCCCGCCGAGTCGGGGGAGAGCGAAGGCTCCAGCACCGCCGCGGTCGCGTGCAGCCCGAGCCCGGCCAACAGGGCGAGGCCGAAATTCATCGCCGGGCCGGCCGCCGCGACCAGCATCATCCCCTGCCGCGGGTTGTTCAGCCGCCAGACCGCGACGGGCACCGGCTTGGCCCAGCCGAACATCCCGTCGACCCGGCCGATGGTCAGCAGCTGGCCGATCAGCAACACCCCCGGCACCAGCAGCGTGCCCACGGGGTCGACATGCCGGATCGGGTTGAGGCTGAGCCGCCCCGCCTGCTTCGCCGTGTCGTCGCCCAGCGCCAGGGCGGCATAGCCATGCGCGGCCTCGTGCAGGGTGATCGCCAGGACCGCCGCCAGGACCGCGGCGACGAGTTCCGGCAGCCAGCCAGGCATCACGCCGCGGCCGCCAGATGCGAATCGCGCAGCGCGGCCAGGGCGGCGGGGTCGAGGTCGATGCGGTAGGCGGCATGGGCGACCGCCCGCGCCTCCGCCATCCGCGCCTCGGCGGCCTCGGACAGGACGGGGCAGTCACGCAGGCAATCCGCCGTCTCCGCCAGCACGCCGGTGCAGTGCAGGACGAGGTCGCAGCCCGCGGCGACCGCGTGCTGCGCCAGCGCCCCGGGCGCGCCGTGCAGGGCCTTCATCGCGAGGTCGTCGCTGACGAGGACGCCCTGAAAGCCGATGGCGCGGCGGATCACGTGGTGCACCACCTCGTGCGAGAGGGTGGCGGGATGCAAGGAATCCAGCGCCTCGTAGAGGATATGCGCCGTCATCGCCCAGGCGCCGGTGTCGGCCAGCGCGGCGAAGGGCGCGCAGTCGCGGGCGAGGTCGTCGCGGGAGGCCGTGACCCGGGGCAGGTCGAGATGGCTGTCCACCATGGCGCGGCCATGGCCGGGGACATGCTTGACCACCGGGATGCAGCCCGCGTCGTGCAGCCCGGCGATCCAGGCGCGACCCAGGCGCACCACCTCCTCGGGGTCGGCGGCGAAGGCGCGGTCGCCGATCACCTGGTGCGCCCCGGGCAGGCGCAGGTCGAGCACCGGGGCGCAGACAACATTGAGCCCCATGGCCCGGCAGGTCAGGCCGAGCAGCGCGGCATTGGCCCGGGCGGCGGCCTCGGGCAGGCCCTCGAACTGCGCAGCGGCGGGGAAGGCCGGCCAGTGCGGCGGGCGGAGCCGGGCGACGCGGCCACCCTCCTGGTCGATCAGGATCGGCAGCTCGGGGCCGAGCAGGTCGCGGGCCGTGGCGGTCAGCGCGCGCAGCTGGCCAGGCTCGGTGACGTTGCGGGCAAAGAGGATCAGTCCGGCGGGGGGGCTGGCGCGGAACAGTGCCGCCTCCTCGGCCGAGAGGGTCGTGCCGGCGAGGCCGACGATCGCGGCGCGGGGGCGGGGGAGCGCGGTCATCTCAGCCGTTCCGCGGTGGGGTGGGCGCCGCGCCCGGGACAAGGCTGCAGGCGCCGCCGGCGCCCTTGATCGCCTCGCAGAGTTCGCGGGCCGCGTTGGCGTCGGCGATGCCGCCGGTGCGCAGGCGGAACAGC
>JAIYAI010000316.1 GCA_027489135.1 Acetobacteraceae bacterium | reverse complement strand
CCCTTCGTGGTGAACGCGTTCAGGACCTGACTGGACGCCGACACACCACCCGCGGCTTCGCCATCGCCGCCGCTTTCGGTCGCCGCGCCGTCACGCCAGGCCGCACCACCGGCCCGCTGACCAGCACCGGCGTCATCCCCGCCGCACACAGCCCCCCCGCCGCCAGCGCCGGCAGCGCGATGGGGCCGATGCCGCCCGCGCCGATGCCCTGCCCCAGCTTCGCCAGCGCCACGCGGCGGTGATAGGCGAGGCCGCGCATCTCCTCGCCGGAATGGTAGTTCGCCGTCGCCTGCGCCCAGTCGCCGCTTCGCGCATGCAGCGACCGCAGGAAGGCGGCGGCGTAGCGGACATTGGCCACCGGATCGAAGGCCTGCTCCAGCGATGCGAAGGCCTGCGGGTGGTGCATCAGGTTCACCTGCATGCAGCCGACATCGATCGAGCGCACGCCACGCGCCTGCAGCGCCCGCACCTCCGCCAGGGCAAGCGTGCGGTTCGGCGGCACGCGGCCCTCGCCCTCGAAATTGAAGGACCAGGGCCAGGGCTCGATGCGGCCGGAAGCGGGGTCGCGCCGCCCCGTCTCGACCAGCGCGATGGCGACGAGCAGGCCGGGCGGCAGGCCCGATGTCGGCTCGATGGCGGCGATGGCGCGGCGGCAGGCGGACCAGTCCTCCGCCTGCGCGCGGGCGGCGGCGGGCAGGAAAGTCAGGCCAAGGAGCAGGAGGGCCGCGAGACGTCGCCGCATCGGGCAGGGGTGGCCCCGCCGGCGGCGCCGGTCAACCGGCCGCGGCCCGGTGCCGGCCGAGCAGCGCCGCCAGCGCCACCGCCACCCCGCCGAGCGTGCCGATCATCCCCGCCGCATTGACCGACAGCGCGCTGCCGAGCGCCGCCGGCAGCGGCCCCGCAAGCCCATAGCCCAGCGCCGCCAGCCCCGCGCCCAGCGCCGCGCCGCCCAGCACCTGGGTGCCGAAGCGGTCGGTCAGCAGCCGCATCGCCGCCGCCGGGCAGACCAGCAGGGCGACGACCAGGATGGAGCCGACGCTCTCGAAGGCCGCGACGGCGGCGGCGGCCACCAGCAGCGCGAGCCCCGTCTCCAGCGCCCGCACCGGCAGGCCGAGCACCGCGGCATAGCCGGCATCGAAGCAGAGCAGCTTCAGCGGCCGCCAGCAGACCGCCACGGCGACCGCACTGACCGCCGCCACCACCGCCATCAGCCCAAGCTGCCGCGGCAGCGCCGCCAGCGCCGCCGGATCGACCAGCGAGCCCCAGCCCGTCGCCTGCGGCCAGACCAGCGTCTCCAACTGCCCGAACAGCACGCAGTCGAGGTCGAGATCGACCGAGCGCGCCCCCGAGACCTCGAGCCCCAGCAGCCCCACGGCGAAGAAGACCGTGAAGACCGCGCCCGTCGCCGCCCCGGCCTCCAGCCGCGCCCAGCGCTGCACCATCCCGATCGCCGCCACTGCCAGCAGCGCGGCGACCAGCGCACCGCCCAGCATCGGCAGCCCGGCGCGCAGCCCGGTCAGCGCGAAGCCCAGCACGATCCCCGGCAGCACGGCATGGGAGAGGGCATCGGCCACCAGGCTCTCCCGCCGCAGTACCAGCAGGCTGCCGAGCAGCCCGCAGGTCGCTCCGGCCAGCAGGGCTGCCAGCAGCGGCGGCAGGTCGAGCTGCAGGAAGCTCGCCGCGTCCATCACGCTTGCCCCTCTGCCGAGGTCAGCATGTCAGCGCGGCTCCGCCGCGACCCGCCGCAGCGCCCGCGGCGATTCCGGCCCCACCAGCATGGAAACGCCCAGCAGCACCGCCCCGGCCAGCACCACCCCCGCCCCGGTCGGCAGGTCCGGCCAATGCGCCGAGGCGGCGGCCCCCGCCAGCCCGCAGGCCGCGCCGAACCCCCCGGACAGCGCCAGCATCCCAGGCAGCCGCCCGGCCCAGAGCCGCGCCGCCGCCGGCGGCAGGACGATCAGCGCCACCACCAGCACCAGCCCCACCGCCTGCAGCCCGGCGACGCAGACCAGCACCAGCAGCCCGAGCAGCGCGAGATCCACGGCGCCGACCCGAAGCCCCTGGACGCGGGCGAACTCCGCATCGAAGCAGGCGGCGGCCAGCGGCCGGAACAGTACGAGGCAGGCCGCGACGCAACCCGCCGCGATGGCGCCCGCGCCCCAGGCATCCGCCGCCCGCAGCGCCGCCGCCTGGCCCAGGATGAAGTGGGAAAGCCCGGCCTGCGCCACCTCCGGCACCGCCTGGAGCACGGACAGCATGGCGACGCCCGCGGCGTAGAAGGCGGAGAGCACGACGGCGATCGCCGCATCCTCGCGGATCCGCCCCGTCCGCCCCAGCGCCTGCATCGCCAGCACGCCGAGCACGCCCGTCGCCGCGGCGCCGATCAGCAGCGGCGGCAGCGATCGCGCCTCGATCCCGAGCGCCGCCGCGGCCAGCGCGCCCAGCGCCACCCCCGGCAGCGCCGCATGGCCGATGGCATCCGCCACCAGCGCCCGGCCGCGCAGCAGCGCGAAGCAGCCGACCGTTCCGGCGGCGAGGCCGAGCAGCCCGCAGCCCGCCAGGACGACGAGGGTGTTGTAGGCCGGGATCATCCCGCCACCCGTATTTCAGGGGGCGGGATCATCCGGCCTCGGCCAGCACGGCGGTTTCGCCGGCGCCGAAGCGGAGGAGCTTTCCACCATAGGCCGCCGCGACGGTCTCCGCCGTGAAGGCGGTGTCCATCGGCCCCGCGGCGACGACGCGGCGGTTCAGCAGCAGCACCTGGTCGAAATAGTCCCGCACCGTCGCGAGATCGTGGTGCACGGCGACGACGCTGCGGCCCTCCGCCCCCAGCCGGCGCAGGATGGCGACGATCGCGGATTCGGTCGCGGCGTCGACCGCGGCGAAGGGCTCGTCCATCAGCACGAGCTGGGCATCCTGCGCCAGGGCGCGCGCCAGGAAGACCCGCTGCTGCTGCCCCCCCGAAAGGCGGCCGATCTGGCGGTCCGCGTAGTCGGCCATGCCGACCTCGGCGAGGGCGGCGCGGGCGGCCTCGCGCTCGGCCCGGGGCAGGGGGCCGAACCAGCGGGCGCGGCGGGTGCCGGCCATGGCGACGACGTCGAGCGCGCTCGCCGGGAAATCCCAATCGACCGCGGCGCGCTGCGGCAGCCAGCCGACCCGGCCGCGCATCGCCGCCGGCGCCTCGCCGAGGATGCGCACGGACCCGCCGCGCACCGGGATCAGCCCCAGGATGGCGCGCAGCAGGGTGGACTTGCCGGCGCCGTTCGGTCCGACGATCGCCGTCAGCCCGGGCGCGGCGGTCCAGGTGACGTCCTCGACCGCCGGGTTCGGGCCATAGGCGACCGTCAGCCCCGTCGTCTCGATGGGAGGGACGCTGGCGCGCATCCGGGGGCCCCCCATCCTCACGCCGAAAGACGGCCGTTGAGGCCGCGGCGCGGGACCTCCGGGCTGCCCAGAGCGCGGGCGATCACGGTGATGTTGTGGTCGAGCATCCCCTCGTAGGTGCCCTCGTAGGTGCCGGGCTTGCCCATGGAATCGGAGAACAGCGTCCCCCCCAGCACCACCCGGTGGCCGCGCGCCGCCGCCCCTTCCATCAGCGCGCGCACGGCGCGGTCGGGGACGGAGGTTTCCGCGAAGATCGCCGGGATGCGGCGGGTGACCAGCAGGGTGACGAGCTGCTCGACCCGGGCAAGCGAGGCCTCCGAGTCGGTGGAGACGCCCTGCAGGCTCTCGAGCGCCAGCCCGTAGCGGGCGCCGAAATAGCCGAAGGCGTCGTGCGCCGTGACCAGCACGCGCCGGTCCGCCGGGATCGCGCCCAGCACCTGCTTCGCGTAGCCGTCGAGGCGGGTGAGCATGGCGCGGTACTTCGCCTCCCGCTCCTGCACGCCCTCGCGCACGTCGGGCGCCAGGGCGAGGAGGGCGGTCGCCAGCGGCGGCATGCACTCGGCCCAGAGGATCGGGTCCATCCAGACATGCGGGTCGGCACTGTCGGCGGCGTCCGGCTTGGTGCGCAGGCGGTCGCGCGGCAGGGTCTCGGCCACCTCCACGACGGTGCGGCCGGCGTTGCGCAGGCGCTCGAACACGTCGCCCATGCGGCCTTCGAGGTGGTGGCCCACGGCGAAGACGGCGTCGGCGCCGAGCAGCCGCGCGATGTCGGCGCGGGTCGGGCGGTAGAGATGCGGGTCGACGCCCTCACCCATCAGGGTCTCGGTGCGCAGGCCCGGGCCGGCGACGCCCTTCAGCATGTCGCCCAGCATGCCGACGGTGGCGATGGCGCGCGGCGCCGCGCGCGCCTGCTGGGCCCGGGCGGGGGCGGGCAGGGCGAGGAGGCTGGTCGCGGATGCGACCAGGCCGCGGCGGAGCAGGGCGCGGCGGCGCATGGATGAACAGGTCTTCAACTCTTCACTTGTTCCTTTGATTTCAAGGGTTTAGACCCACTCTCCCAAGTGTTGCCGATGGGCCGGCCTGTCAAGCCTCTGCCTGCGGGCGCGCGGCTTGCCGGCCGGAGGGCGGGAGCGCCCCGGGGCGCCGTGGCTTGTGGCGTGACGCCGTCCGGGCGAGTGTGAGGCCTGACTTACCAGGATCGGGCGGCAGGCATGCGCAGCCGAATCGCGGAGGACCAGGTCGTCGAACTGGCGGAGATGTTCCGCCTGATGAGCGACCCGACGCGCCTGCGGATCATCCTCGCCTGCCTCGACGCGCCGGCGGCGGTCGGCGAGATGGCGGACCGCCTGAACATATCGGCCTCGCTGGTCTCGCACCACCTCCGCCTCCTGCGCGCCGCGCGCCTGCTGCAGGCGGACCGGCGCGGGCGGCAGGTGTTCTATGTGGTCGGCGACGAGCACATCCGGTCCATGCTGTCCGACATGGTGGACCATGTCGCGGAGGGCGACGCCGAGGACGGCGCCGCCGGCTGAGCCCGGCCGCGGGGCGAAGGGTTCGGGCGCGGGCCGGACGGACCGCGTCGCCGGCCGTTCCGTCCGGCCGCGCACGCCGCGATCGGCGCGGGTCCGCCCGGTCCCGGGCAAATGCAGAAAATCGGCATCCACTTGTCATGGAGGCAGGTTGCCTCACTTGTCGGATGGGCAGGGCCGCGCCTATGGTCCGGCCGGGATCGCGCCCCCCTGCGAGGCGGCGATCCCGGGCCCGAGACCGGCGGCATGCGCTGCCGGGAAGACGGGTCCTGGTGCCGGTGCGTGCCTCGCAGCGCGCCGGCCCGGTCTCCCATCGGATCCCGATGGCGGATGGGACATGTCCCGTCGGCCGCCGGGTCCCGGATGGGTCGGTTCCCATCAGCCTTCGTCGGCAGGTGGGGTGAGGGACATACGGCGCGACCCCGGGGAACCGCCCGGGCGTGCCGGACAGGAACGGGATGCGGCGAGTGATCGGTGCTGGTCTTCGTTGGTTCGGCAGGGCTGCCTGCTTCGGCATGGCTGGGCTCGGCCTGATGCTGGCAGGCGCGAACGGCGCCGCGGCGCAGGCGTCTGATGGCGGCGCGGTCGGCGCCCCGCACAGCTGGGGCATCGCGCTGCAGGAGGCCTTCGGGCCGGTGAAGGAGCATATCCACTCCTTCAACAACCTCGTCCTCGTCATTATCGTGCTGATCACGATCTTCGTGCTGGCGCTGCTGGCCTACGTGGTGTGGCGCTTCCGCGAGGAGGCCAACCCCACCCCGTCGCGCACCAGCCACAACACGGTGCTCGAGGTGGCGTGGACGGTGGTGCCGATCCTGATCCTGCTGATCATCGCCATCCCCTCCTTCCGGCTGATCTACTACGCCGACCGGACGCGCGACGCCGACCTGACCATCACCGTGCAGGGTCGGCAGTGGTACTGGCACTATGCCTATCCGGACCACGGCGCGCTGGCCTATGACAGCCGCCCGATCCCGGACAGCGACCTGAAGCCAGGCCAGCTCCGCAGCCTCTCGGTCGACGAGCCGCTGGTCATCCCCGTCGGTGCCAACGTCCGGGTCCTGACCACCGGGCAGGACGTGATCCACAGCTTCTTCGTGCCGTCGCTCGGCGTGCAGAAGTACACGATCCCCGGCCGCACGCTGGAGACCTGGTTCCGCGCCGACCGCGAGGGGACCTACTACGGCCAGTGCAACCAGATCTGCGGGACCAACCACTGGTTCATGCCGATCGAGGTCCGCGCCATCAGCCAGGACGCCTTCCGCGCCTGGATCGACGAAGCGAAGAAGAAGTACGCGGCCGCCCCGGGCACGAGCCCCGCGGTCGCCGAGGCGACGCCGACCCCCACCCTGCGGCTGGCGGAGAACGGGCGCTGATCCGGCGCCCGTCCTGACCCCCAGACCCGACCCGACACGCGACAGAGCAGCGGAAAGAGCCCATGGCGACCGCGACAGACACCCACCACGGTCATGGCGACCATCACGACCACACGCCCGGTTTCGTGGCGCGCTGGCTGTTCTCGACCAACCATAAAGACATCGGCACGCTCTACCTCATCTTTTCGGTGATGGCGGCGTTCCTGGGCGTCGGCATCTCGGTGCTGATGCGCATGGAACTGCAGAATCCCGGCCTGCAGATCTTCTCGAACGGGCAGTCCTGGAACGCCTGGGTCAGCGCGCATGGCCTGATCATGGTGTTCTTCGTGGTCATGCCCGCGCTGATCGGCGGCTTCGGCAACTGGTTCGTGCCGATCATGATCGGGGCGCCGGACATGGCCTTCCCGCGCATGAACAACATCTCGTTCTGGCTGCTGGTGCCCGCCTTCCTGCTGCTGGTCGCCTCCGCCTTCGTGGGCGAGGGGCCGGGCGCGGGCTGGACCATCTACACGCCGCTCT
>JAIYAI010000279.1 GCA_027489135.1 Acetobacteraceae bacterium | reverse complement strand
CGCGCCGCCGCCTCCTGCAGGTTCGAGGCCGTCTTCTCATAAAGTGGCCCGGAGGGGCAGAGCGCGATGACCGGCACCTTGTCGTCGATCAGCGCGATGGGGCCGTGCTTCATCTCGCCCGCCGCATAGCCCTCGGCGTGGATATAGCTGATCTCCTTCAGCTTCAGCGCCCCCTCGAGCGCGATGGGATAGAGCGCGCCTCGACCGATGAAGAGGACATCGCGCGCGCGCGCGACCTCGCCGGCCAGCGCCTTGATCTCGGCGTCCTGGCCGAGGATGGCGGACGCGTGCTCCGGCACCTCCAGCAGGGCGGTGGACAGGCGTGCCGCCTCCTCGGCCGAGAGGGTGTCCCGCGCACGGCCGAAGCCGATGGCGAGGCAGGCGAGCACCGCCAGCTGAGCCGTGATGGCCTTGGTCGAGGCGACCGAGATCTCGGGCCCTGCCACAGTGAGAACGGTCGCGTCGCTTTCGCGCGCCATGCTGCTCTCGGGCACGTTCACGATGGAGAGAATTTTCTGCCCGCGCTCGCGCAGCATCTTCATGGCGGCGAGGTTGTCGGCCGTCTCGCCACTCTGGCTGATGAGCAGCGCCGCACCGCCTTCGGGCAGGGGCGGATCCCGGTAGCGCAATTCTCTCGCCACATCGGCATCCACGGGAATGCGCGCGAGCTGCTCGATCCAGTAGCGGCCAACGAGCCCGGCCAGGAAGGCACTGCCGCAGGCGGTGATGGTGAGGCGCGGCACCTGACGGATGTCGAAGGGCAGGTTGGGCAGGTTCACGCCGAGCGTGGCGGGATCGAGGTACTGCCGCAGCGTATCCCCCAGCACGGCAGGGTGCTCATGGAGTTCCTTCTCCATGAAGTGGCGGTAGTTGCCCTTGCCGACCGCGGCGCCGGAGACGGCGGTCTGCACGATGGCGCGCTCCACCGGCGCATGCGACGCATCGAAGAAGGCGGCACCATCCAGCCCCACCTCGGCCCAGTCGCCTTCCTCGAGATACGCAATCCGCCGCGTCATCGGCGCCAGCGCCAGCGCATCGGAGCCGACATACATCTCGCCCTCGCCGAAGCCGATGGCGAGCGGCGCACCCTGCCGTGCGGCCATCATCGTCGTCGGGTGGCCGGCGAAGACGGCGGCCAGCGCGAAGGCGCCATGCACGCGCTTCAGCGCCGCGGCGAAGGCCTCCCGCGGCATCATCCCGTGCGCGAGGTTGTCGTCGAGCAGCTTCACGAAGGTCTCGGTATCGGTCTCCGTCTCGAACACCACGCCCTTGGCTTCCAGCTCGGCGCGCAGCTCGGCGTGGTTCTCGATGATGCCGTTGTGCACGACGGCGACGCGGCGCGTGGCGTGCGGGTGCGCGTTGCGCTCGGTCGGCGCGCCATGCGTCGCCCAGCGCGTATGGCCGATGCCGGTGGTCCCCGGCAGCGGCTCGCGCTCCAGCGCAGCGCCGAGATTGCCGAGCTTGCCCTCGGCGCGGCGGCGCTCGATGTGCCCGTTCACCAGCGTGGCGATGCCGGCGCTGTCATAGCCCCGGTATTCCAGCCGCCGCAGGCCCTCCAGCAGCAGGGGCGCCGCGTCACCGCGCCCGACGACGCCGACGATTCCACACATCAGGATGCGCCCTTCTTGCCCTTGAACCCACGCCCCGGCTTGGTCGCCTGCCGCCCGCGCGCCACCGCCAGCGCGTCGTCCGGCACGTCCTCGGTGATCACGCTGCCGGCCGCCACCAGCGCCCGCGCGCCCACCGTTACGGGGGCCACCAGCGCGGTGTCGCTGCCGATGAAGGCGCCCTCGCCAATGCTGGTGCGGTGCTTGTGGATGCCGTCGTAATTGCAGGTGATGGTGCCGGCGCCGATATTGGCACCGGCGCCGACCGTGGCATCGCCCAGATAGCTCAGGTGGTTCGCCTTGGCGCCGCGGCCGAGCGTCGTCGCCTTTATCTCCACGAAATTGCCGACATGCGCGTCCGTGCCGATCTCGGCGCCGGGGCGGAGCCGCGCGAAGGGGCCGATGATGGCACCAGTGCGCACCACGCAGCCTTCCAGGTGACTGAAGGCGCGGATCTCGACGCCGTCCTCCACCGTCACGCCGGGGCCGAAGACCACATTGGGTCCGACCGTCACGTCCTGGCCGAGCCGCGTGTCCCAGCTGAAGAACACCGTCTCCGGCGCGGTCAGCGTGGCACCGCCGGCCATCGCCGCCTCGCGCAGCCGGCGCTGGATGCCGGCTTCCAGCAGGGCCAGCTCGCTGCGGCTGTTGGCGCCCTGCAATTCGGCCTCCGCGGCCTCCGCCGCCACCACGCGCCCGCCCTCGGATCGCGCCAGCGCGACCACGTCGGTCAGGTAGTACTCGCCCTTGGCGTTGTCGTTGCGCACCTTGCGCAGCCAGCGGAACAGGTCGCGCGCCGGCGCCGAGACCACGCCGGCGTTGCAGAGGCCGATGCCGCGCTCCGCCTCCGTCGCGTCGGCCCATTCGACGACGCGCTCGATCCCGCCATCGGGTCCCTCCACCACGCGGCCGTAGCGCGCGGGATCGGCCGGGCGCATGGCCAGCAGCGCCAGCGCCGCGCCGGCCTGGCGCCGGCGCGCCAGCAGGCCGGCCATGGTGTCCGCCGAGATCAGCGGCGCATCGGCATAGAGCACCGCGGCATCGCCCTCGAACCCCTCCAGCGCCGCGGCGGCCTGCAGCGCGGCATGGCCGGTGCCGAGCCGCTCCCGCTGCACCACGGTCGCATGCGGCGCGGCGGCACGTTCGAGGGCCGGCATGTCCGGCCCCACCACCACGACGATCTTCTGGAACACCGTCTCGCAGGCGGCGATCAGGTGGCGCAGCATCGGCCGCCCGGCGATCGGGTGCAGCGCCTTGGGCAGGGCCGAGCGCATGCGCGTGCCGAGACCGGCGGCGAGGATGATGGCAGCGGCTTGCGGTGCGTCGGCCATGGCGTCCTGCGATCCGTCCTCTTCGTCCCCGGCCCCGGGGGCTTCCGGGGCCACCGCTGCCATCGGTCCGGCCGCCGGGCGTCCTGCCCGCGGCCTGCGCCCGCCTGCCGTTGTCGCCGCCCCTGGCGCAAGGGGACCAGCGCAACCCCTGGGCGATCCGAAGCCCGGACGCCAGCGCGGGGATGTCTCTCTTGTCGCAATCCAACCATAAATTGCGACGAACTTCCACTATCATCGCATGAACGCCGCCTCGCGGCGCGTCACAGTGCATTGCAGCATGCAATATCCCGGCGGCGCGACGGATTGCCGGCGGCGCGGACCCGGGGCAGGCTTCGCGCCATGCCCGGCATCGCACGCACCGCCGTCTTCGACCTCGACGGCACGCTGGTCGACAGCGCGCCCGATCTCCACGCGGCGCTCGATCGCCTGATGGCGCATCTCAGCCTGCCGCCCTTCGAACGGGCCGAGGTGACGGCGATGATCGGCGACGGGGTGAAGGTGCTGGTGGAGCGCGCGCTCGCCGCCCGCGGCCGCGGCTTCGACAGCGCGGCGCTGGACCGCTTCGCCGCGGACTACGAGGCGAACGCCGCCATCGCCACCCGCCCCTTCCCCGGCATGGTCGATGCCCTGCGGGCACTGCGGGCCGAGGGGTGGCGGCTGGCGATCTGCACCAACAAGCCCTCCGCCGCGACGCGGGCGCTGCTCGATGCCATCGACCTCGCCGTGCCCTTCGAGGCCGTGCTGGGCGGCGACGCGGTGCCGGCGAAGAAGCCCGATCCCAGGCATGTGCTGGCCACTGTCGCCGCCGCGGGCGGCACGCCGGACCGGGCGATCATGATCGGCGACCACCGCAACGACGTTGCCGCGGCGCGCGGTGCGGGCCTGCGCTGCGTCTTCGTCCGCTGGGGCTATGGCAGCCCGGCCATGGCGGCGGGCGCGGTGGCGCTGGCCGAAGCCCCCGCCGCCCTACCGGCGCTGCTCGGCGACCTGCTGCGGGGTTGATCCCCGACTGTTCCCGGCCTGCTCGGGGGCTGATCCCAGACTGTCCCAGGCCTGCTGCGGGGCTGAGCGGGGCGCATCGGTCAGCCGCGGCGGCGCCGCCGCGGGCCCGACCTGGGCAAGCTGGATGCGCACCGTGCCGAACCAGCGGGTCGGCAGGTCGACGCGGGTCGCCACCCAGTCCCCGCCCGGGCCGATGGGCGCGAACCAGGCCTCCGCCTGCTGCGGCTTTGCCGCCTCGGCCGGGTCCTGGTCCAGGTGGCGGCCGGCCAGGACGCGTGTCTCGACCCGGCAGCGCAGCTGCGTCGTGCTGGCGCCGCCGGTAAGCGCCAGCGCCTCCGTGCCGACGGTGCGCACCGCCTGGTCGGTGCGGCGGCGACCGTCATAGAGCGCGGCCTGGGCGTCGCAGCGGCCGGTGGCGGCGACGGTGCGGGCCAGCTTGGCCAGGGCCGAGAGCCCGTCGATGGTGCCGCGCTGCAGCGCCTCCGGCACCGGTTCGCGGTCCGTGTTGGCGGGCTCGAGCGCGAGGATGACGGGGCTGCCGTTCTGCCAGTCCATGGCCACGCGGCGCGGGGTGCCGCGCCAGGTGCCGGCGGCGCGGTAGCGGTCGGGGCGGGGTTCGGCGCCCTGCCAGCGCCCCTCGACGCCGGTCTGCTGCTCGCCGCCGCCGAAGGTGCTGGCGAGACCGGTCAGGCGGACCTGCGTGGTGACGTGGTAGCGGCCGCCGGGGCCGTCGAGGTCATAGACCACCCGGGCGCGCATCAGCGTCAGCCCGGCCGCGTGGACGGTGTATTCGGCGGCCACCGGCGCCGCGCTGGCGGCGGCCGGCGCCAGCAGCCCGGCGACGAGAGGCAGCGTGGGGGCGAGCAGCCCGGCGAGGAGAGGCAGCGCAGGGGCGAGCACCGCAGGCACGATCGGGCGACGCGCGGGCTGGATCATGCCCCAGGATATCGGGTCCGGCTGCGCTGCAACAAGCCTTGCTCCGCTTGACAGTCCAAGCCTGGCCCGACTATCTGCGCCGCTCCCGGGCGCGTAGCTCAGCGGGAGAGCATCGCCTTCACACGGCGGGGGTCGTAGGTTCAATCCCTACCGCGCCCACCACGCACCCAGCGGGGCGTGGACCGGGGTTTTCCCAGCGATCAGCCAGGACCTTGGGCGCCGCCGGTGGCAGCGGCAGCGCCCCTGTCATGCTCAGCCCGGGTTCGCCGGCGCCGCCGGGCCGCCCCGGCCGGGGCCGCCGTGGCGATGATGCTGCCCGGCCTGGCGCTGCGGCATCTCGCTCCGCTCCACCGCACCGTCGTTGTTGGCATCGAGGCCGCGGAACCGTGCCTCCACCATCGGCCGGATCTCGATCAGCGTGACCTGGCCATCGCGGTCGGCATCGAGCATGCGGAACATCATGCCCGCCTGCTCGGCGCCACGGGCCGCGCGGTCGCCGTCCGGGGCAGCGGCCGG
>JAIYAI010000006.1 GCA_027489135.1 Acetobacteraceae bacterium | reverse complement strand
GGGAGGCGGCGGAGGCGCGCTACGCCGCGCTGCTCGACGAGATCGCGGCGCGGATCGATCCCGTGCCGCATGATCCCTGGCCGCGCCACGACACCCATTCCGGCGCCAGCTTCGCCCTGACCGCGGCCGCCTACCGGCGCATCGGCGGCCTGCCCATCCTGCCGGTGGGCGAGGATCGCGCGCTCTTCGCGGCGCTGGAGCGCGTCGATGCCCGCATTCGCCACGCGCCGGAGGCAGTGGTGACGGTCTCCGCGCGGCTGCAGGGCCGGGCGCGCGGCGGCATGGCGGACACGCTGCGCCGGCGGCTGCGCGACCCGGCCGGCACGCCGCCCGATGCGCGGCTCTTGCCGGTTGCGGAGGCCTGGATCCGGCTCTGCTGGCGACGCCGTCTGCGGCGGATATGGCAGGGACAGGGCGGCGGCGCGGGGCTGGACGGGATCTCTCCCGCGCGGTTGCGCGCCATCCTGGCGCTGCCGCATTTCGGCCTGGCCTGGGAGGCGCTGCAGGCCGAGGCGCCGATGCTGGCCTCGCTGCGCCCCCTCGACCTCTCCGCGCTGCCGCGCGAGACGCGCCGGGCCACCGCGCTGCTGGCCGATCTCAGGCGCGGCGCAGCAGGTCCAGGCGATAGCGGGGATGCCGTTCCTGCCGCAGCGGCCGCGTGACCGGCGCGAGGGCGGCGATGAAGGCCTCGGTCGCCGCGTCGCCGCCCTGCGGGTAGTCGGTCTCGCCGGTCCAGTGCACCAGCAGCGCGTCACCCCCCGGCGCCAGCGACGCCGCGACGCGGTCGGCCAGCCGCGCGAGATCCGCGGCATCGAGGTAGTAGAGCACCTCCGACAGCAGGATCAGGTCGAAGCGGCCCCCGGGCCAGTCGCCGGGCACGACCATGCGGCGCAGCGCCACCTGCGGCAGGGCTGCACACCGGGTGCGGGCCTCGGCCAGCGCCCGGTCGGCAACGTCCACCGCCAGCAGCGCGTCGCAGCGCGGCGCGAGTTGCGCGGTCAGCACGCCGATGGAGCAGCCCACTTCCAGCGCCTGGCGATAGCGCGGGCGCGGCAGCGCGGCGAGGGTCGCGGCGTATTTCGCGCGCTCGTAGTCGCTGGCGGCGAAACGCCAGGGATCGACATCGCGCGCATAGAGCGCGTCGAAATAGGCGGGCGGCAGGCTCGGCATCACGCCTCCCGCAGGTAGAGTTCGAAGGGTCGGTCGCTGAGCGCCAGCAGCGCCGGCGGCAGGGCAAAGCCAGGCACCCCGTCGATGTCCGGCATGTGCTGCGAGGCATGCGCGGCGATGGCGCGCTGCTTGGCGTCGCGCTGCGCACCGATGCCGAGGCGAAGCCCACGCGGCGGCGCGGCAAGGCGCGGCGGGTCCGGCAGCGGGAAACCGGGAATGGGATGGGCGAAGGCCAGACCCCAGAGGGGGTAGGACAGCACCGGCGGCGCCGGCCGCAGCGCCGTCGCGAGGCGCCGGGCAATGGCCGCGCAGGCGGCGTGGTCGGCGTGTGGGTCGTGCCGCCAGCTTGCCAGGATCGTGACCGGCGGCGCCGCGGCGAAGCATGATGCCAAGAGGTCCACCGCCGCATCGGCGTGGGTTGCAAGGTCGCCGTCCGGCAGCCCGAGGAAGCGCAACCGCCCAGCCGGCAGGCCGAGCATCGCCGTCGCCGCCCGCGTCTCCGCCATGCGCCGCGCCGCGAGTCCCGGCGCCCCCGGATGCGAGCCCGCGCCATCGGTGAGCACCACGACCTCGGGTGGCACGCCGGCGGCAGTCAGCGCGGCGATCAGCCCGCCACAGCCGATCGACTCGTCGTCCGGATGCGGCGCCAGGATCAGCGCGGGCGCGGCGGCGCCCACGACCTCGAAGGGGTGCCGTACCTCGGGCAGGTCGGCTTCGGCGCGGCGCAGCCAGTCGCCGGCGGCGATCAGCCCCATCGCTCGCCGATCCCGCCCTCGGCGTCGAGGAGATGCGCCGCGGCCTCGGCCAGGGCGCGATCCGGCGCGGGCTGGCGCAGATAGGTGGCGAGGTCGCGGGCGATGCGCTCCATCGGCGCCGGGCGCAGGAAGGCGGCGAGGCCGACCGAGCGCTGCACCCGCTCGATCACGTCGAGGCAGGCCCGCTCCACCGCCAGCCGCGCGAGGTTCACGTAGGGCGCGGCCCCCTCGTCGCCGGCCTCGGCGCGCTGCGCGGCCGCCTCCACCCAGAGCCGCGCCGTCTCCAGCGCGATGCCGACCTGCCCGAGCCGCGCCGCCTGGTGCGGATCGGCGCCTCGACCGGTGCGGCGGAGATGCGCGCGCAGTTCCTCGGCCAGTGCCTCGGCACCGCCGAGATGGACGGCGGCAAAGCGCCAGGCGCCGGCGGAGAAATCGGGCTGGCGGAGATAGGCACCCGGCGGGCCGACCAGCGCATCGGCTTCGACGACGAGGCCGGAGAACTCCATCGATCCGGTCGCCGAGGCGCGCATGCCCTGCGCCGTCCAGAGCGCGAGGTCGGCGCGATGCGCCTGATCGGCGAGATCGAGCAGCAGCAGGCGCGCCGGCGCATCGGCATCGCCGCCGGGCCGCCCCGTCACCAGCGCGCGCGGCACCGACCCGGCGCCGGAGCAGAGCACCTTGCGGCCTTCCAGCCGCCAGGTTCCGGCACCGGCGGGATACAGGGCGAGCGGCGGATCGCCCGGCGCCTCGGTGTTCCAGACGGCAAAGAGCAGGCCCTGCCGGGCGTCGCGCGCGGCAGCGGCGCGCTGCGTGGCCGTGCCGTCGCGCAGCACCAGGCGCAGCGCGTTGACATGGCCTTCGTAGAGCCGGCCGAGCGGCAGGCTTGCCCGGCCGATGCGGCGGAGGATGCGGGCCAGCGCCGCGGCACCGGCGACTTCGGTGCCAAGGCCGGCGCCGCCCTCTGCCCGCGGCAGCGGCGCGATGAGGAGGGCAGCGTCCGCAAGCGCCGCGACGTCCGCGGCGGGGTAGGCGCCGTCCTGGTCGCGCGCAGCGGCCCGCGCGGCGATCGCGGGCAGCAGTGGGCGGAGGGCGGCTTCGGGATCTCGGGGCGGGACCGTCACGCGGCGAGAACACGCCGGGCGCCACGGGGTTGCCGGCTATCGTTGCCGCAGGAAGGCCGCCGCGGCATCGATGGCACCATGCGCAGCGAGGTCGTCGTGGTTTCCCTCCGGCGCTTCCCAGACCTCCGCCGGGGGCCGCGCCGCGGCGGCGAGGCGGCGGCTGAGATCGGGCGGGATCAGCCTGTCGCGCGCTCCGACCATCACCAGAACCGGCACGCCGATGGCGCCGATCCGCGAGAGGCTGTCGTATCGGTCGCGCAGCAGCCACCGCGCGGGCAGCAGCGGGTAGTGCAGCCGGGCGAGGTCCAGCAGGCTGGTGTAGGGCGCCTCCAGCAGCAGTGCGCCGATCCGGCCCGGGTTCTCCGCGGCGAGGCGCACGGCGGGCCCGGTGCCCAGCGATTCTCCCCAGACCGCGATGCGCACAGGCGCGATCCCGCGGGCGGCGAGTGCAGCCAGCCCCGCCTCGGCATCCCGCAGCAGGCCGGCCTCGGAGGGCGTGCCCGGATTGCCGCCATAGCCGCGCCACTCGACCATCAGCACGCCCCAGCCGCGTGCGGCGAAGGCCCCGAGGCGTTGCCCGCGATGCGCGAGGCTTCCGCCATTGCCGTGCAGGTAGAGCAGCACCGGCTGCGCGGCATGCGCCGGCGGCACCCACCAGCCCAGGAGGTCGAGGCCGTCCGCGGTGCGGAGCGACAGCGCCTCCACCCCTGGCGGCGTCGCGGGGCGCGCGGTGTCGGGGAAGTAGATCAGCCGGTCCTGGAACCACCACAGCGCGCCGCAGAGCAGCGCGGCCAGCGCGGCAAGGATC
>JAIYAI010000233.1 GCA_027489135.1 Acetobacteraceae bacterium | reverse complement strand
GCCGCGCCAGGACGGCAGAGCGGCGCGTGGGGCAAGGGTGTAAAACTCGGCGGGCGCCCAACGATGCAGCAAAGCAGCAGCGCGAAGCAGAGACGGAGACTTTCCTGAATGGCCGACCCCACGCTGCGCAAGGTCACGGTTTGGGATCCCTGGGTACGCGTCGTGCACTGGGCGATCGCGGTGCTGATGGTCGTCTCCTATGTCAGCATCCAGCAGGGCAACATGCGGGTGCACTACATCTCGGGCTACAGCGTGCTGGCGCTGGTGCTGTTCCGCATCGCCTGGGGCTTCCTGGGCTCCGACACGGCGCGCTTCGGGCGCTTCCTGCGCTCGCCGCTGGCCGCCCTGCACCACCTGACGGAGTTCACCCGGCGCGGCCCGGACCGGGAGGTCGGGCACAACGCGGCGGGCGGCTGGATGGTGATCGTGCTGCTGGCGCTGTTGCTGGCGCAACCGGTCACGGGCCTATTCGCCGACAGCGGCTACGGCGACTACGGGCCGCTGGCCAAGGCGGTGCCGGGCGATGTCAGCGACGCGCTGACGGGCTGGCACCACCGCCTGTTCTACTACGGGATCCTGGTCGCCGCCGGGCTGCATATCCTGGCCGTGCTGGCCTATGCAGCGGTGAAGCGGCACGACCTGGTGCGGCCGATGGTGCTGGGGTGGAAACGGCTGCCGGCAGATGCGCCGGCGCCGCGCATCGGCTCACCCCTGCTCGCCGCGACGCTGAT
Source organism: Acetobacteraceae bacterium (assembly GCA_027489135.1). Classification (GTDB taxonomy): domain Bacteria; phylum Pseudomonadota; class Alphaproteobacteria; order Acetobacterales; family Acetobacteraceae; genus JAIEOP01. The sequence continues at coordinate 2,814 of JAIYAI010000233.1, read as the reverse complement.
GGCCGCGGCAGCGGCCGTGGTGGTCGGGGTCAGCCGCCTGGGCTGACCCCGCACCGGGTCAGCGGGCCCGGAAGGGCCGGTGGCAACCGCCGCAGAACTGCGGGCCGGTGGCGCGCCAGGCGGTCTGGAAGGCGGCGGCGTCGCCGCTGGCAGCCGCCGTGCGCAGCACCTGCAACTGGCCGAGCAGCGCGGTGTTCGCCGCCTCGAACTTCGAGAAGTCCTCCCAGATCGCCGGCAGCGCCTTGGTGTCGCCGGTCCCCGACCCACGCGGGAACAGCGCAGGCAGACCGCGATAGAAGGTGACCATGTCGTCGATCCGTGCGACCGCGGGGCGCGGATCGGCGGCGGTGTCGGCAATGGCCTTCATTGCCTCCATCTGCTCGCCCATGCGCTTGAGGCCGGCGCGGCGCTCCGCGATCACGTTGCCCTGCGCGAAAGCAGCGCCGGAGACAAGCATCGCGGCAAGTCCAAGCACCGCGGTCCAGGTCCTGAGTCGCATCAGCAGTCACCCCCTGTTTCTCTGTTAGACGCCCCGGACTTTGGCACGCCTCCCCCACGGCATGGCAAGGCTTCATCTGCGGGCGATTTGCCCCAGCGGGGCCTTGCGCGCATCGCCGACGACCGTCAGGGCTGCCCGGGTCCCGTCGAGACCGGAGGCAGATGTCCGTGCAGATCCGCTCCGTTGCCGTCTTCTGCGGCAGCCGCGCCGGCCATGACCCGGCGCATGAAGCAGCGGCCCTCGCCCTCGGCGCGGGGCTGGCCGAAGGCGGCATGCGCCTCGTCTATGGCGGCGGCGGGGTCGGCCTGATGGGCGCCGTGGCCCGTGGCTGCATGGCGGCGGGCGGCGTCGCGCACGGGGTGATCCCCGCCTTCCTGATGCGCGCGGAGGGCGCCGGGGCCGGCGCGACCGAGCTGGAGGTCACGCCGAGCATGCATGCGCGCAAGACCCGCATGTTCGACCTCGCCGACGCCTTCGTCACCCTCTCCGGCGGACTCGGGACACTCGACGAGACGGTCGAGATCCTGACCTGGAAGCAGCTGGGCCTGCACACCAAGCCTGTGGTGATCCTGGACATCCAGGGCTGGGCCCAACCCTTCCTGGCGCTGGTCGACACGCTGATCGGCCAGGGTTTCGTCAGTGAGGCCAATCGCCGCCTCTACGAGGTCGCCGCGGACGTCCCCGCGGCCCTTTCCCTGCTGCGGACCCTGCGGCCGGCGGATCCGGGCGCACCATCGAGCAAATTATGACGATTCGCAATTTTTACCCTTCATAGCTTATTTGTAGACTTGTGCATGCAAGCGGAATGGGTGATATTTCGGTGGCAGCAGTGAGCTTCCCCCCCCCATGGCGCGCATCAACGGCACTGACGGCAACGACACTCTCGTTGGTTGGTCACCTACCGGTCTCCCCCTGCGCGACCCGGTCGATCCGGACCCCTGGGCCGGCCGGAACGACCTGATCGACGCCAAGGGCGGCGACGACAGCATCGATGGCAACGACGGCAACGACAAGCTGATCGGCGGCGCCGGCAAGGATACGATGAACGGCGGCACCGGCTCGGACACCATCCTGCCGGCCAGCGGCTTCTTCCCGCTGCGCGTCGAGGGGAACGTCATCGAAGGCGGAAACGGCAAGGACTGGGTGAGCTACGAGGACGAGCGGGCCGAATCCGTCATCCTCGCGCTCGATGGCAGCTTCAGCTACGACTACATGGCCAATGTCGAGAACCTTCGCGGCGGCGGCGGCGGGGACCGCCTGACCGGCGATGCAGACCGCAATCAGCTCGAGGGCCGCGGCGGCCGCGACACCCTTTTCGGGGGCGACGGCAAGGACACCCTGCGCGGCGGGGACGAGGCCGTGCTGGGCGACGACCTCTACGGCGGTGCCGGCAATGACAGCCTGGACGGCGGTCGGGGCTTCGACCGTCTCGATGGCGGCGAGGGCGCCGACTATCTCGATGGCGGCGACGGCGGCGACGTGATCGACGGCGGCCGCGGCGACGACACCATCCTGGGCGGCCTCGGCGCAGATTCCCTCATCGGCGGACGCGGCGACAACACCTTCATTTACAACACGGCGGATGAGGGTGGCGACCTCTTCTTCGACTACCGCGCCCAGCACGACCAGGTGCTCATCTCGGCGACCGGTTTCGGTAGCGGGTTGGTGGCAGGGCAGAACCTCAAGGACACCGGCGCCTACATCGAATCCGACACCGGCCTCGCCACCTCCGCCGCCGGCGTCGGCCAGTTCATCTATGACGGCACCTTCGGCGTGCTGTACTGGGATGCCGACGGCGCGGGCGGCACCGATGCGATCATCCTGATCGAGTTCGCCCAGGCGGGCCGCTGGACCGCCTCGGAACTCGTCATCGTCTGAGCGCCGCGGCGTTCGTCGCCGCGCGTCAGACCCGCAGCACCACGCGCCCGACGGCACGCCGCGCGGCGACCTCCGCCATCGCCGCGCGGAACTCTTCCAACGGGAAGCCCTGGTGCAACTCGGGACGGATCGCGCCGGCCTGCCACATGGCCAGGAGCCGCGCCCAGAGTTCCCGGACGCGCGCCGCATGCGCCTGCCGCCCGTCGCCGGGCGACCAGCCGAGATAGGTGCCCCAGTTCAGCCCGGCTACGCCGATGTTCTTCAGCAGCAGCAGGTTCACGCCGAGCGTCGGGATCTGCCCTTCCGCATAGCCCACCGTCAGCAGCGTCCCGCCATCGGCCAGGCAGCGCAGCCCCTCCTCGAACGCCCTGCCGCCCAGCGTGTCGAGCACGAGATCGACGCCACGACCATCCGTCACGGACTGCACTGCATCCCGG
>JAIYAI010000461.1 GCA_027489135.1 Acetobacteraceae bacterium | reverse complement strand
GTTCGTCGGTCCACATCCACGGGCACCACAAAGCCGTTGTGCCGCAGGGTGAATCATCACGCACCGAGCCGAGGCAAGGACTTTTGGGTCAGGCTCTCACCGTGCCGGATGACGGCGCGCTCAACCTGAACAGGAAGCTGGCGAGGCCCGTACCTTCGCCGACGACGATGTCGTCCACCGCAATAATAGGAGATGACATTTAGGATTTCCTCAATTTGAGGCTGGGCGATTTGTCGGGATGTCACCCAACAGCTCCATATTCGTTCAATAACAACCGAGTCAATCAAGAGTAATCAGCGCCGAAAATGTCTGGAAAAGCACAAATCCTTCCTTATCGACAATGGAAATCGGTTACTGCTCCGGGATATCGAACCCCGGACAAGGCGAGGGTGCAGTGGGCAATTGCTTGTTTGGCCTCAGCACCGTGCTTGGACGCCAACCCAACGGTTGGGTTGCCCCATGTCCTCGCCTTGCGTCGCAGGGATCAGAAAGCCGACATATACATCCCACCGTCGACCAGCAGGTTCTGCCCGGTGATGTACCCGGCATGCGCGCTGCACAGGAAGGCGGCGGTATGGCCGAACTCCGCCGCCGTGCCGATGCGCCCCGCGGGAACGCCGGCGATCCGCTTCGCCTCGAGCTCGGCCGGCGTGATGCCCTGCATCTTCGCCGTCGCGGTCAGCCCGCCCTGGTAGCGGTCCGTGTCGATGAAGCCGGGCAGCAGGTTGTTGATCGTGACGTTCGACCACGCCACCTGGCGTAGCACGCCGGCGAGGAAGCTCGTCAGCCCCGCCCGCGCGCCGGAGGAGAGGTCGAGCCCCGTGATCGGCATCTTCACCGAGATCGAGGTGATGTTGACGATCCGGCCGAAGCGCCGCTCGACCATGCCGGGCACGGCGCGCTGGATCAGCTCGATCGGCGTGACCATGTTCGAGGTGACGCCGGCCAGGATCGCCGCGCGGTCGAGCTCCCGGAAATCCTTGAAGGGCGGGCCGGCGGCGTTGGTGATCAGGATGTCGGGCGCGGGCTCCGCCGCGAAGAGCGCATCCTGGCCCGCGTGGGTGGTGACGTCGGCGGGGCAGGCGCGGAGGTTGCCGTTCGTGGCGCGGGCGATGTCCTCGGCGGCACGTTGGCAGCGCTCGGCATCGATGCCGTTGACGAGGACGATGGCGCCGGCGCGGGCGAGCGCTTCCGCGATGGCGCGCCCGAGCCCGCGGCTTGAGCCGCAGACGATGGCGCGGCGGCCTTCGATGCCGAGATCGAGCATGGCGTGTTCCCCTTTATCACGGGACCTAGCCTACCGTCGGATCGATCGCGTCCGCCACCTCCTCCCGCTTGTGGCGGGGCAGCAGCTTCATGACCAGGATGAAGCCGGACAGCACCAGGCAGGCGCCGTTGGTCAGGATCAGCGGCCATTGCCACAGCAGCAGCCCGTAGGTGAGCCAGAGCGAGAAGCCCACCACGGTGATCGCGTACATGCGCATCGACACCCCCGCCATGTCGCGGGTGCGGATCACCTTCACGGCCTGGGGCACGAAGCTGCCGACCGAGCAGGCGGTGGCGCAGAAGCCGATGATGCTGACGAGGGTCATGCGGCCCTGGAACCCGCGGCGGGGCCGCCGGGTTGCTCAGCCCCGCTGCGCGCGTTCCGTCTCGGTCTTCAACTGCCCGCAGGCGGCGAGGATATCCCGCCCGCGCGGCCGGCGGATCGGGCTGGAATAGCCCGCCGCGTTGACGATGGCCGCAAACTTCGCCGTCTGCTCGTAGGTCGAGGTCTTGTAGGGGCTGCCGGGCCAGGGGTTGAACGGGATCAGGTTCACCTTGGCGGGGATGCCCTCCAGCAGCCGCACCAGCTCATGCGCCTCGGCCTCCGAATCGTTCACGTCGCGCAGCATGACGTATTCGAAGGTGATGCGCCGGCTGTTCGACGCGCCGGGATAGCGGCGGCAGGCGGCCATCAACTCGGCGATCGGGTATTTGCGGTTCAGCGGCACGATCTCGTTGCGGAGGTCGTCGCGCACCGCGTGCAGGCTGACCGCCAGGTTCACCCCCAGCTCCCGCCCGCAGCGGTCCATCATCGGCACGACGCCGCTGGTCGAGAGGGTGATGCGCCGGCGCGACAGGCCGATGCCCTCCCCGTCCATGACAATGCGCAGCGCCTTGGCGGTGTTCTCGTAGTTGTAGAGCGGCTCGCCCATGCCCATCACGACGATGGTCGAGAGGCGCCGGGGCTGGTCGTCCTTCGGGCTCGGCCATTCGCCGTAGCTGTCCCGCGCCGCCATGAACTGCCCGACGATCTCGGCTACGCCCCGGTTGCGCGTGAGGCGCTGCGTGCCGGTGTGGCAGAAGCGGCAGGACAGGGTGCAGCCCACCTGCGTCGAGATGCAGACGGCGCCGCGGTCCTCGTCGTTGTCCGGGATGTAGACCGTCTCCACCTGCTGCCCGTCGCGCCAGCGGAACAGCCACTTCCGGGTGGAATCGCGGCTGGTCTGCTCGGCGCTCACCTCCGGCCGGCCGACGACGAAGCGCTCGGCCAGCTTCGCCCGCATCGGGCCGGCGATGGATGTCATCCTGGCGAAGTTGCGCTCGCCCTGGTGGTAGATCCAGTGCCACAGCTGCTTGGCGCGGAAGGGCTTCTCGCCGATCGCGGCCATCTCGGCCTCGAGCTCCGCGCGCGACAGGCCGACCAGTTCCCGCCGGCCGTCCGGCAGCACCGCCGGCGGCGGGGCGAAGAGCGCGGCCTTGGCCAGGATCCGCTCGCGCTCCGCCGCGGTGAGGTCATCCTCGACCGGGGCGACGGGGGCGTTCACCGCCGGCCACCCTGGGCCGGGCATTCCTTGCTGATCGCCTCATAGGCCGCGCCGAAGCCGCTGAGGGAGAACACGTCGGTCGCCGTGCCGCGGCCGTTCGGGCCGGGGCCGCGGGCCGTCGCCTCCCGCCCGTTGCGCATGGCGCGGATCGCCGCCGCCCCGTCGCGCGCCGCGGCGCGGCTGCCATGCGTGTAGAAGGCCAGCTCCGTGCCGCCGATGACCAGCCGCACCTCGGCCCCGTTCGCATAGGTGATGCCGCTGGTCAGCACCACGGCGTCGCGCTGGCCAGGGCGGTGCGTGACGGTCAGCAGCACCTCGGACCGGTTGGGCTCGGACTTGGTGGCGCGGGTGAAGGCGTAGCAGACCTTCTGCCCGCCCTCCTGCAGGGTGGCGGCGATCCAGTTGCCATGGTCGCCGAGGCGCGCCGGGCGCTGCTGCGCCTGGCCGGGGCTCGCGAGCAGGAGCGCGCCGAGACCGGCCGCGAGGCGCAGGCTGAGGGAGGGAGACATGCGGGCCTAGATACGAAGCCCGCCCCCCCGGGGCAACCGCCGCGTGGACGGCATTTCCCGCGGGGGGACCATGCCCTATCTGCGGCCCCGATGACCGACGCCACGGATGCCCGTCTCGCCGCCCAGTACGAGGCCTTCCCCTACCCCCAGCGCGACCCGCGGGAGGAGGCGAAGCGGCTGATCGTCGGCAGCCCCTCACACCTGCGGGAAGTCGACCACTGGGTCTTCGGCGCCCGCCGCCCGGCCTCGACCCCGCTGCGCGCCCTGGTCGCGGGTGGCGGCACCGGCGATGGCACCATCATGCTGGCCCAGCACATGGCCTGGGCAGGGCGGGCCGGGGACGTGACCTGGCTGGACCGGTCGGCTGGCGCCCGGCGCATCGTGGAGGCGCGGGCGGCGGCGCGGAAGCTGGACAACCTGCGCTGCGTCGAGGGCTCGATCCTCGACCTGGCCGAGAGCGGCCTCGGCCCCTTCGACTACATCGACTGCTGCGGCGTGCT
>JAIYAI010000477.1 GCA_027489135.1 Acetobacteraceae bacterium | reverse complement strand
TGACCTCGGAATAGATCCGCCCCGTGGTCCAGTTGTCCGCCTTCGTGGCGTGCTCGCCCGTGAAGCGTTCGTAGTGGCCGAGGTCGAGGTCGGTTTCCGCCCCGTCATCGGTCACGAAGACCTCGCCGTGCTGATACGGGCTCATCGTGCCCGGATCGACGTTGAGATAGGGATCGAGCTTGCGAAGCCTCACCTTGTAGCCGCGGGCCTGCAGCAGCGCGCCAAGCGACGCCGCAGCAATGCCCTTGCCGAGGGAGGAGACCACGCCGCCGGTGATGAAGACGAACCGCGCCATGGGCCGCCTCCTTAACGCGGGGCGGAGGCGGCCGCTACCCGGTTGACGCCGGGGCGCCATGCGCGCCGCGGGGGTTGCGTGCGCCGGAACCGCCCGGCGCACGGAGAATCAAAGGCTTGCGCCCGTCCCGACCATCAGTTGGTTGGCACCGTAGGCGGCGTCGCGGGGGCCGCCGGCACCGTCGCCGCGGGGGGCGAATCGAGGATGGAGCGCGGGGTCGTGCCCGACCCGCGGCCCAGCAGCGCCAGGGTGAGCGACAGCGCGAAGAACACCGTCGCCAGCACTGCCGTGGCCCGGGTAAGCAGGTTCGCCGTCCCGCGCCCCGTCATGAAGGACCCCATGCCCTGGGAGGAGCCGATGCCCAGGCCGCCACCCTCGCTGCGCTGGAGCAGCACCACGCCGATCAGGGCGAGGGTCACGAACAGATGGATGATGAGGAGGACAGTGGCCATGGCGGGGGCGTCCTAGCGGTTGCCGGTCGCGAAAGCCACCCTGGGCCCCGCCGGGGGCCGCGGCCGGGCCGGATCAGGCATCCACCACCACGTACGCGTCCTCGACCCGGACCGGATAGGTCTCGGCCTGGTAGGGGCCTTCGATCAGAGCCGCGCCGGTCTCGACATGCGCCGGGAACTGCCGGACCTGCACGCGCCGCGGGTCGAACCAGGACTTCCCCGTGCGGATGTCGAACTCCCAGTAGTGCCAGGGGCAGCGGATCATCTCGCCCCGCCGCTCATAGGTGTAGACCCCGGGCTCCGGCGAGGAGACGTGGCCGGACTGCGCCCCCCTGCAGAGCGAGCCGCCCTGGTGCGGGCAGCGGTCGGAGAGGGCGAAGAAATCCCCGTCCAGGTTGAACACGACGATCCGGCGCCCCTCGCCGGCCTCGACCAGCTTGCGGCCGCCCGGCGGGATCTCCGCCACCGGGCCTGCGACGATCCGCGGCAAGGCCTAGAACCCGTAAAGCTTGCGGGCATTGCCCCCGAAGATGTCGCGCCGCTTCTCGGCTGGGATGATGCCGGGCAGCGCCTCCCGCGGGTCGTCGAAATCCCAGTGCGGGTAGTCGGTGGCAAACAGGATGTGGTCCCAGCCCACCCATTCGCAGGTGTCGAGGATATGCGCGCCGCGCTCCGGGTCCTCCATCGGCTGGGTGGAGACCCAGATGTGGTCGCGGATGTATTCCGACGGCGCGCGCTTCAGGTGCGGCACTTCGGTCTTCAGCGTCTTCCAGTGCGTGTCGAGCCGCCAGGCGACCGAGGGCAGCCAGGCGAAGCCGCACTCGATCAGGATCACCTTTAGCTTCGGGAAGCGCTCGAACACCCCCTCCACCACCATCGAGATCACCTGGTTCTGGCAGGAGGTCGCGTGCTCGCTCACCTCCTCGATGTAGAAGCTCGGCCAGCCGCCATTGGTCATCGCCCAGCCCGAGTAGCCGAAGGCGTGGAAGGCGACCGGCAGCCCGGCTTCCTGCGCCGCCTCGTAGATCGGCCAGTAGCGCGGGTTGCCGGCGGGCTCCGCGGTGCGGCTCATCATCAGGACCTGGGCGAAGTTGGAATCACCCGCGCGCTTCCTGATCTCGGCGGCGGAGGCGGCGCCGTCCTCGTAGGGCACGACGATGCTGCCGCGCAGGCGCGGTTCCTTCCGCAGCCAGTGTTCGAGCTGCCACTCGTTCGTGGCATGCGCCATGGCGGCGGAGAAGGCGTTGTTGCGGTCGCCCTGGCCGCTGGGCTGCAGTGGGTTCAGGACGCCGACATCGATGCCGTAATTGTCCAGCAGCTGGAACCGCATGAAGTCGAGGTCCGAGCAGGGCGTCCCCCCCGGCGGCCAGGCATCGCGGCGCGACGCCATCGGCTGCGCCTTGGGGAAGGGGGGCTGGCCGCCCGTGTAGCCATGGCGCTGGCGCATGCCCCAGGTGGTGAAGTGGTCCCACCAGCGCTGGGTCAGGAAGGGCTTGAACTCCTCGATCGACTTGGCGCGCGGATGGATGTCCACGTCGACGAGGCCGAGGGTCGCGGCGGCGGGCTTGCCCGGATGCCCGATGGGCTGGATCACGTTCATGCGGCGTCTCCCTTGCGGGCCTCCTGCGGCGAGAGGCGGGGATAGGTGGCCAGCGCGTTGCCGCGCAGCAGTTTCGGCAGCAGGCTCTCGGGGATGCCGGGCGGAATTGCGGCATCGCCGTCGAATTGCCAGTGCGGCCAGTCGGAGGCCCAGAGCAGCATCTCGTCCGACCGCAGATGGTCGAGGATGCGCTTCGCCTGGTCGGGCGGGGCGTCGAAGGGCTGGGCGGACAGGCGCACCTGGTCGCGCACGATCTCGGCCGGCAGGCGGTCGACCCAGGGCACCTCGAAGCGGACGCCCTTCCAGACCTTCTGCAGCCGCCAGAGGAAGGCCGGCAGCCAGGTCACGCCGGATTCCAGCATGACCACCTTCAGCGACGGGAACTTGCCCAGCGCGCCCTCGGTCACCAGCGACGCCAGGGTGGACTGGAAGGCCTGCTGGTTCGCCGCGTATTCCTCGAGATACCAGGTGGTCCAGCCGACCGAGGTCTGCGGGTGGCGATAGGCGCTGCCGGCATGGATGCCGAGGGTCAGCCCGTGCTTCACGCAGGCCTCGAAGACCGGCCACCACTGCCGGCGGCCGAGCGGCACCTCGCCCATCACCAGCGCCAGGGCCTGGACGAAGCGGCGGTCGCCGGCGAGGCGCTCGATCTCCGCCACCGCCTGTTCCGGCGTGTGCATGGGCAGGACGATCGACGCGCGCAGGCGGTCATCCCTGTCCAGCCACTCGGTCCTGACCCAGTCGTTCAGCGCGCGGGTGAAGGCGGCGCACATGTCCTCGTTGAAGAGCAGCTGCACGCCGTAGAGCGGGTTGAGGATGGCGATCTCGACATCGAAGGGGTCGAGGCATTGCCGCTGCAATTCCTCGACCGTCGAGGCGCCGCGGCCCTTGGCGTCGCGCCAGTCGGCGCGGATGGTCTTGGGCGATCCGATCGGCCAGGACTGGCTGTCGAGCGTGGTCATGCCGCGCTCCACCACCTGGTCGGCCCAGAAGGCGTCCATGTAGGGGGTCAGCGCCTTCAGCGAGGTCGGCATCGGGTGGACATCGACGTCGATGCGGCGGATGGGCATGGTCATACGCGAACCGGTCCGTTTCCCTGGGCCGCGGGGCCCAGGGCGCATCATGCCATGCCCGGTGCGGTTTGGCACCCTCGATTGGTCGGGCGACCGGCCCGCCGCGGCGTGGCGATGCCCGTCGCCCGCAGGTCAGCCCGGTCCGGCGCGGAGGGCGAGCCTTCGCCCTCGATCTCCGCGAAACAGGCCGAGGCGCCCGCCGGCTCTCGCCATGCGTGCCATCTCCGCCGCGCTCCGCATGGGGGGCAGGACGAAGGGTGCCAGCATCATCACCGCGATGTCGAACCGAAACGCCGCGCGGCGAAGGCCCTGCACGTCGTGCTGACGAAAGAACGCGCCCCGGATCCCGGTCCGGCGCCCGCCAGGCACTCAGTAATTTCCCGGACGTAGAACTACGGGGCTCCGTAATTACACGAATATTTGCGCTTTCTCAAAGAATGTTGATCGCGCCGCCCCTATCTTCCGGCAAGCAGAGACCAGGAGGACAGAGCATCATGCTGATCGAGTCCGAGATATTCACAGGCTTCTCGCTGCGTGACGTGCCGGGCGGCAGCCGGGTCGCCGTGTTGCACCTCATCGCCGCCGATGGCCTCGCCGCGACGGAAGAGAGCGTCTTCAACGAGGCAGGCCTGACGGCGCGGGTGGCGTTGCTGACCGCGCACAACGACGACGCGAGTGTGTCGAGCGCCGCGCTGCGGGCCCTGCAGGGGCAGTCCGTCCCCGCTGCGGCGCCGGCACCCGGCGTGGCCGGTGCGGCGGCGGAGTCAGTCCGCCGCCCCTCGGTCGGAGGCACCGGCCTGCCGGGTCGGGCCGCCCTGCTGCGGGCGCTCCGCGACGCGATGGAAAGCAAGGGGCGGTTCGACCATGGCCCGCAGCTTGCCATGCTGACCGTCCGCGGGACGCCCGAGATCGCCGCCTCCCACGGGGCGGACGCGGTGACGGCAGCCCTGCTCGGCGTCGCCGACCGCCTCGACGACAACCTGCGGCGACTGGACATGCTGGTCCATCTCGGCGGTCCGCAGTTTGCCGCCTGCCTGCCGCGCGCGCCGCGCAGGGATGCCGAGGCGATCCTGCGCCGACTGTCGCGTGCCGTGTCCGACAGCCCGATCGATACGCCCTGCGGACCCGTCGCGGTGCGACTCGACGCCGCGCTCTTCAGCGAGCAGCCCAGTCACGCCGTGAGCGGCGGCGCGCGTGCCGCCGCGCTGCTCGCCACGGCTGAGCAGGCGATGCGCATGCAGGACGCCTCCGGGCAGGCGGTGTCCTCGGAAGACGTGGCCGCGCGGGCCGCCTGAGAATGGGCGCTGGCATGCAGGGCGCCGGGGTGGCGCCCTGGCATGTCCCGCGCCGGGACGGGGCGTGCCTCCTGCCGATCGAGTGCCTGCGGCAAGGCGCCGTCCTGCCGCGGTCCCATAGGCGGCGCCTGCCGGTTCCTTCCCCGTTGTGGCCTGGCCGGGCCCGGGGTTAGCCTCCCCGCAACCGCGGGAAGGAACGTCGCCCATGAAGCTCATGTGGTTCCACCTGATGCCCTATACGGAGCTGCCGGAGGACTTCCAGCAGCAGCATCCGTCGGTCTGGGTGGACGTGCACAGCTCGCTCTTCGACCCGAAGCGCGCGCACCTGATGTACAACGACTTCATGGACGAGCTCGAATACGCCGCCGAATGCGGCTTCGACGCCGTCTGCGTGAACGAGCACCATTCCAACGGCTACGGGCTGATGCCGAGCCCGAACCTCATCGCCTCGGCGCTGTCGCGGCGCACGGCGAACACGCCGATCTGCGTGATGGGCAACAGCCTCGCGCTCTACAATCCGCCGACCCGCGTGGCGGAGGAGTTCGCCATGATCGACGTGATCAGCGGCGGGCGCCTGATCGCCGGCTTCCCGGTCGGGACGCCGATGGATACCTGCTACGCCTATGGCCAGAACCCGTCGATGCTGCGCGACCGCTACATGGAAGCGCATGACCTGGTGCTGAAGGCCTGGACGGAGAAGGAGACCTTCGCCTTCAACGGCCGCTACAACCAGCAGCGCTACGTCAACATCTGGCCGCGCCCGGTGCAGCAGCCGCATCCGCCGATCTGGGTGCCGGGCGGCGGCAGCGTCGAGACCTGGCGCTGGTGCGCGCAGATGGACTACGTCTACTGCTACCTGTCCTACTACGGCTACAAGGCCGGCAAGGCGATCATGGACGGCTTCTGGGCGGAGATGGACCGCCTGGGCAAGGACCGGAATCCCTACCGCGCCGGCTTCCTGCAGTTCATCGGCGTCGCCGAGAGCCGCGAGCAGGCGATGGAGCTCTACCGCGAGCCGGCCGAGTATTTCTACGGCCGCTGCCTGCATGTCGACGGCCGCTGGGCGACGCCGCCGGGCTATGTCACGGAAGCCACCCAGCGCGCGGGCCTCGAGAGCCAGGTGAAGAAGGCCGCCGACAACACCGGCGAGCCCTCGACGCTCGGCAAGGGCACGCAGGAGCGCTTCGCCGGCACCGCCAAGGACATGGCCGGCATCGTCGACCGCGGCTACGTCATCATCGGCAGCCCGGACGAGGTCGCGGAGCAGCTCCGCGAGGTGGCGACCAGCATGAATGTCGGCCACCTGATGCTGCTGCTGCAGTACGGCAACATGTCGAAAGAGCTGACCAAGTACAACACGCGCCTCTTCGCCGAGAAGGTGATCCCGCAGCTGCGCGACATGTTCTCGGATTGGGAGGACAAGTGGTGGCCGCAGCCGATGCAGGCGGAGGAGCGGGCGGCGCTGCCTGCCTTCGCGCCGCGCCTCGCGGCCGAATAGCGCGTCCCGGATGCGGCACCTGCGGCGGGCCGGTGCCGCGCTGGTCCTGGGTCTCGGCGTCGCGGTCTCCGCCGCGGCACAGCCCGCCCTCGACCCCTGGCCGAACTACGAAGTGATGCTCTGGCAGCGCCAGCCCGCGCCGGCCTACGGTACCCTGCCGCGCCTCGGCTACTTCGGCGCCCTCGTCTTCGGCCGCCGCGCCGGCATCGATCCCGCGGGCGCCGCCGCCGACAGCGCGCCGCTGAAGGCCGCGGGGCTGCGCTGGTTCGTCGAGAACATCGCCACCGACTTCTACAGCGCCTATCACCGCTGGACGCCCGACAAGCCCGTCAACTGGGAGTATCTCGAGGTCCAGCGCCGCTACCGGGAGAACCCGGCCGATCCGACGCTGTTCCACCGCCAGCCCAGCCTCTCCGATCCCGGCTGGATCGCGCGAATCGCCGCGCGCATGGCCGACCATGCGCGGGTGCACCGCGACCTCGCCGCGCCGGGGCGCCCCTACTACCTCAACCTCGGCGATGAACCCGGCATTGCAGACCTCTCCGCCGCCTGGGATTTCGACACGGGCCCACAGTCGCTCGCCGACTTCCGCGCCTGGCTGCGCGGGGAATACGCCACGCTGGCCGCGCTGAACGCGCAATGGGGCACGCGCTACGCCGACTGGGACGACGTGCAGCCTGAACTGACCGACGCCGCGCTGGCCCGCACCGACGGCAACCATGCCGCGTGGAACGACTTCAAGGCCTGGATGGATGTCGCCTTCGCGCGCGCCGTCGCGGCGGGACGGGATGGCGTGCGCGGCGTCGATCCCCGGATGCGCGTCGCCGTCGGCGGCGGCCAGCAGGCCGGCTGGGGCGGCTGGGACTACGCCCTGATCGCCCCCGCGCTCGACGTGCTGGAGGGCGGCGAGTCGCTGATCGCCCAGGGCTTCAACCCGGACCTCGTCACCCTCAACACCAGCTTCCTCAGCGGGCCGCGCGAAGGACACCGGCTCTGGCGCCAGGTCATGCGCGGCCTGCGCGGCATCGTGGTCTGGGAGGAAGGCGCCGAGGTCGTCGCCGCGGACGGCACGCCGGGGTCGCGTGGCCTCGCCTCCGCCGCGACCTTCACGGCGCTGCGCGGCGGCCTGCCGGCACAACTCTATGCCAGCACGCCGGAGCCCGGGCGCGTCGGGCTGCTCTACGCGCAGGCCGGCTTCCGCCTGCGCTGGCTGCTCGACCGGCGGGAGGAATGGCAACGGACCGGCGCCTCCTGGGCCGCGCGTGGCGAGGAGATCGAGCATCTCGCTAGCAATGCCTGGCGCGATGCGCTGCGGCGCGGCCAGCGCGCCCTGCTGCACCAGGGCATCACGCCGCGCTTCCTGACCCCCGCCATGCTGGCGGCCGGGCTGCCGGACGACATGAGCGTTCTGGTGCTGCCGCATGCCATCGCGCTCTCGGATGCCGAGGCCGATGCGATCCGCCGCTTCGTCGCGCGCGGCGGCGTGCTGGTGGCGGATGCGGAGGAACCCGGCCTCTTCGACGGGCGGGGCCGGCTGCGCGACCGCCCCGCGCTCGCGGGCCTCACCCCGCAGCGGCCGGAGGTGATGCTGCGCGACGTGCCGGATGCCGCCCCCGCGCCGCGCCGCAGCTTCGGCGCCCTGCTGCGCGATGCCGGTGCGGCGCCAGGGTTCCGGTACGACGGACCCGCGGCCGAGATGCGGGTCTGGCGTAACGGCGCGGTGCGGCTGGTCGCCATCCACCGCGACACCACCGATGCCGGCGATCCCCAGCCGCAGGCGGACACCGCGCGGATCACGCTGCCGGCGCCGGCGCATCTGCGGCGTTTCGGTGCCGGCCCGCCCGCGTCCCCCGGCACCGCGGCGAGCCTGGCGTTGGACCCGATCGAGCCGGCGGTGCTGGTGATCGCGCCCGGGCCGCTGCCATCGGTGCAGGTCACCGGTACGGCGCCGTCCCTGCGCCTCGCGCTGGATGGCCCAAGCCCGGCCGAGACGCACATGATCCGCCTCGACCTGCTGGACCCGGACGGCGCGCCGCGGCCGGACCGCCGATGGGTGTTGCCGCTGGGTGCCGCGCCACGCGACTGGACCTTGCCGTCCGGCGCGGCGGACCGGCCCGGCCGCTGGGTGCTGCGGGTTACCGACCTGCTGGGCGGCAGGGTCGTCGAACAGGTCGTGGAGGTGCGTTGAGCATGCGCTGGGTCCGTCGCTTCGCCGTGGGGGCCGCCGTTTCCGCCCTCGCCGCCGCGCTGCTGAGCCTGGTGGTGGAGCCGAGCCTCGCCTTGGTCGTGGGGCTGGCGGGTATCGCCACCGGTGCGGTGATGGCCTTCGGCCGGCGGGCCGATGCGGCGGCCGGGACGGCTCCCGAGCCTGGCGCTGGGCGTGGCTCCGCGGCGGATCCCGAGCCTGGCGCCGGGAGTGGCGCCGGGACGCCGCGCGCGCCATCCTGACCGCCGCCGGACACAGACCGTCAGGGACAGAATCCAGCCATGCGCCATCCGCGCCGCCTTGCCCTCGCCATGCCGCTCGTCCTCGCCGTCGCGGGGTGCGCCGGCACGGAGCGGGACGCCGCCTCTCCCGCCGCCCGCTTCGCCGCCAGCCTGGAAGCCAGTGACCCGGCGGTGGATGCCGCCATCACGGTCATGGACGGGTTCGAGCGCCGGGCGCAGCGGGAGGAGCGGGCCGTCGCCTTCGCCCTCGGCCGCATGCCGCCCGCGCCCGCGCCGGGCGGCGCCCCCGGCGCGGCGGAGGCCGCGGGCGAGGTGATCGCGCCGGCCTTCACCGCGCTCGGCGATTACGCGCATGTGCTGGGGCAGGTTGCCTCGGGCCATGCCGCGGAGCCGCGCCCGACCGTCGGCGGGGAGGTGCTGTCCCAGGGCGTCGCCCAGGCGCTGCCGCGGGTCAGCGCGACCATCCCCCCCGCGGTGCGGGAGGCCGGCATCGCCGGCATCGCGGCGCTGCCCGCGATCGCGGAGCGTGCCGGCGGACGCGGCGCCGGCGCCGCCCAGGCCCTGGCGCGGGAGGCCGCGCCGCATGTCTCGGCGGTGACGGCGCTGCTGGTCGCGGTGATCGGGCCGCAGCAGGGCACCGCGACGCGCGGCGCCGTGCGGGCCCGACGGGAGGCGATGGAGGCGGCGCATGCCCGGCTGCTGGAGGCGTCGCGGCGCGATCCCGGCCTCGGCGCCTCGGGCCGCTATGCGCTGTATCACCAGGTCGCGGCGCTGCGCGACCAGGATCCGCTGCCGGGGAGCTTCACCGCCATCGTGACCCTGCTCGGCGCGATCGAGGAGGCGCATGCCGCGATCGTGGCCGGTGATCCTGCCGCCGAGACGAAGGTGGCCGGGCTGGAGGCGGCGCTGGCGCGGCTGATGACGCTGACCGGGCAGGACCACGCCGAGCCGGCCACGGAGTAGGGCCCGCCTGGGTCAGGTCCGGCGCGGCTTGCCTCGGGGGGCCGGCGCCGGTATCCGCCGGGCCATCCGAACGGCGCGGCTCCGGGGACCAGGTTCCGGGGGCATGGCGCCCGCCCCCGCGAACGCCGGAGACGTCCATGGCCGCCATCGTCGACATCATCGCCCGCGAGGTGCTGGACAGCCGCGGCAACCCAACGGTCGAGGCCGAGGTGCTGCTGGACAGCGGCGCCATGGGCCGCGCCATCGTCCCTTCCGGCGCCTCGACCGGCGCGCATGAGGCCGTGGAGCTGCGTGACGGCGACAAGGCCCGCTTCGGCGGCAAGGGCGTGCTCAAGGCCGTCTCGAACGTCGAGGGCGAGATCTTCGACGCGCTCTCCGGGATGGACCCGACCGAGCAGGTGGCGATCGACGAGGTGATGATCGCGCTCGACGGCACGCCGAACAAGGCGCGGCTCGGCGCGAATGCCATCCTGGCGGTGAGCCTGGCGGTGGCGAAGGCGGCGGCCGAGGATCTCGGCCAGCCGCTCTACCGGTATGTCGGCGGCGTCTTCGCCCGCACCCTGCCGGTTCCGATGATGAACATCATCAATGGCGGCAAGCACGCCGATAACCCCATCGACATCCAGGAGTTCATGATCATGCCGGTCGGCGTCGGCACGGGGGCGGACGCGATCCGCGTCGGCGCCGAGTGCTTCGCCAGCCTGAAGAAGGCGCTGCACGACGCCGGCCACAACACCAATGTCGGCGACGAGGGCGGCT
>JAIYAI010000702.1 GCA_027489135.1 Acetobacteraceae bacterium | reverse complement strand
GAGATCCCGATCGAGGAGCGTGCCGAGTCGGAGGTGACGGAGATGACCGGCCGCACCGCCGACGGGAGGATCGAGACGGTGCGGATCACGCCGCTCGAAAGCCCCGGCGCCAACCCGGCCTTCGACGTGACCCCGGCGCGGCTGGTCACGGGGCTGATCACGGAACGCGGGCGCTGCGACGCCTCGGCCGAGGGGCTCCGCAGCCTCTACAAGGATTAGCCCGTCACCGCCCGCCCATGCCCGCGCCGCTCATAGGCGCGCGGCACATGCCCGCCGCGGCGGTCGAGCAGCGCGAGGCCGAGCACCAGCAATCCGCCCGCCAGCAGCGAGCTCCAGAAGGCCATCATCGGCGGCACCCGGCCGGGCGAGAGGGCGTCGGAGAGCAGCAGGGCGACGAGGCCGCAGATCAGCACCATGGCGGTGCCGATCAGCGCGCAGGCGATCCTTTGCAGCATGGCGTGGACACTCCGGTGACGGCGGATTGGGGGGAGCACGGGGCGCGGTCCCCGCGTCGTCTGAGAATGAGCAAACACCCTCAGCCCGGCCGCATCGGGCCCGTGTCGGGGCAATTTCGTGGCAGGCCGATCCGCGGCGTCACTGATGCGGATGGGCAACACCCTCGCGCACCCATGGCAAGGTGCGAGGATCGGATAGCGCCCGCCGCCGACCGTCCCGGCCGGCGCTTCGTAGGATCGGGCATGCCCTGCCGCATCGCCCAAGCCGCGTTCGCCGCCCTGGCCCTGGCCGCCGCCCTGCCGGCACGCGCCCAGGCGCCCATCGCCCCGCGCAGCGCCGTCGGCGCGGTCGAAGAGCCGGACGTCGTACTACGTCCGCCCTCCCCCACGCCGCGTCTCGGCATGCAGGACGGGCTGCCGACCCTGGAGCTTTTCGGCGGGCGCTTCACCCTGCAGCCCCAGGCGCGTTTCGACCTCGACATGGGCGGCTTCCGCGCGCAGCCGCTCTACCAGGACGGCAAGCCGCCCAAGTACCTGGACGACACGCGCCCCGGCATCCCGTCCGACGGGCTGAACGTCCGGCGCGCGCGGGTCGGCCTGCAGGGGCGGCTGCTGGGCGACTTCACCTACGCCTTCACCTGGCAGTTCGAGCAGGCGCCCGGGACGGTCTTCGCGCCTGCGACGCTGAGCCGGCTTTTCGAACTGCAGCTTGCCTATGACGGCTGGGCCTGGGTCACGCCCCGCATCGGCGCCTACACGCTGATGCAAACCATTCCCTACGCGATGAGCAGCTTCGAGCGGACCTTCCTGGAGCCGCCCTCGATCATTACTGTCGCCACCAGCCTCGCCTCCGGCGACAGCCGCGTCGCCCTTGGCGGGGAGGCGCGGGGCGATCGCTGGTTCGCCAGCGCCTACCTGGCCCAGGGCAGCACGGCGACTTTGAACGATGGCCGCAACCGCGGCCTGGTCGGGCGCGCGACGGGCATGGCGGTGGACCTGCCGGGGTTCAGCCTCAGCCTCGGCGTCAACGCGGCGGCGCAGCTGGCGCCGGGCTTCAAGGGCAACCCGAACCAGATCACCCTGCGCGACTACCCGGAACTGCGCCTCGACCCGACGCGGCTGCTCGATACCGGGACGCTGCAGGCCGGGCAGGGTTGGGCGGTGGGGCCGGAGCTGCAGGCGCTGCTGGGCCCGGTCTACGTCCAGAGCGAGGCGCAGATCGTCCGCGTCGATGCCACGGGCGGCGGGACGCGGCGCTTCCGCGGCTACTACGTCGATGTCTCGCTGCCGCTGGTTGGCCCGCCGCGCCGCTACGACCGGCTGCGCGGCATCTTCACCCGGCCCGAGGTGCCGGCGCTCGATCCCCGGGCAGGCAGCTGGGGCTGGATCGAGCTGGCGGTGCGCTGGTCCTGGCTCAGCCTGAACGACGCGCCCGTCGCCGGCGGGTCCCAGGGCATTTTCGGCCTCGCACTGAACTGGTACCCCGCGAGCCGGCTGCGCTGGACCCTGCAGTACCAGCTCGGCGACGTGCGGCTGCTGCCAGGGACGAGCAACTCGCCGACCGGCGCCGACCGCGCCTTCCAGTCGATCGGGGCACGCATCGCCTTCGACTGGTGATCGCTGCGCGGGCATGGGTTCCGGCGTCCGCCCACCCGGCGGGCAGCCGGGCGTCGCGCGGCGGGCATTTCCCCGCCCCCGCCCGGTTGCCTCTCCGGGCGCGATGCCGGACTGTGCGCCCCGCACGGAACGCTTCGGGAGACGCCCCATGTCACGCTCGACCGCCTTCAGGCGGCCCCTTGCCGCGCTCGGCCTCGCCGCGGCGCTCTTCGCCACGCCTGTCCTCGCCCAGACCACCGTCGGCCCCGCCAATACTGGCCAGCCGCCGCTGCGCTGCGCCGTCGACGGCACCTTCGCCCCGCATGCCTTCCCCTCGCTCCAGGGCGGGGTGCAGGGCTTCCAGGTCGACCTTTTCGCCGAGGTCGCGAAGAAGCTGAACCGGCAGATCGTCATCGATTCCGCCAGCTTCTCCGGCCTGATCCCGGCGATGAATGCGGGCCGCTACGACTTCCTCTGCGCGCCGACGACGGTGACGCGAGAGCGGGCGGAGAACCTGCTGTTCACGGAAGGCTACCTGTTCACCGAGCTGCAATTCGGCATCCGACGGGGGACCCCGCCGATCCGGTCCGACGAGGACCTCCGCGGCAAGACGATCAGCGTGAACAAGGGCACGCCCTACGAGGCCTGGGTGAACAACAACCGCGAGCGGCTGAACCTGACCCTGCTCGCCTTCGACACCCAGCCCGACGCGGTGCAGGCGGTGATCCAGGGCCGCGCCTATGCGAACCTCTCCGGCAACACGGTGGTGAAGTACTCGGCGTCGCGCACGCCGCAATACATCGCCGACTACGTCCTGCCCGGCACGCGCTTCCACTGGGGCACGCCCTTCCGCCGCGACAGCGCGGCGATGCGCCAGACCATCGAGAACGTCATCGAGTGCCTGAAGGCGGACGGCACGGTGGCGCGGCTGTCCGAGAAGTGGTTCGGCGCGGCGCCGAAGCCTGGCGACGCGGAGATCACCATCTTCCCGGGCTACGGCCCGCCGGACATGCCGGGCTACGACGCGACGCCGAGCACCTCCGGCTGCCGGATGCCGGGTTGAGCGTGATCGTTCGGGACCTCGCAGCTGAATCTGGAGGGGCGCTGCGTCGCAGCAGCGCCGCGACCCAGGCCACCCCGCCAAAGGCCGAAAGGCCTTTGGAAACCGCTACCTGTCCTTCGGACATCATCGGGCGTGCGGGAGACATTACGTGACGGGGACGCCCATCGTCGAAGCGCGGGGCATCCATAAGCATTTCGGCGCCCTTCACGTCCTCCGGGGCGTCGACCTGGTGGTCGCCGAGCGCGAACTGGTGTTCATCATCGGGCCGTCCGGGTCGGGGAAGTCCACCCTGCTGCGCTGTCTGAACCGGCTGGAGGAACCTTGCGCCGGGCAGATCATCGGGGACGGCACCGACATCCTGGACCGCCGCACCGACATCAACGCGGCACGCCGCCGCATCGGCATGGTGTTCCAGTCCTTCAACCTCTACCCGCACATGACTGCGCTCGGGAACGTGGCGCTCGCGCTGCGCAAGGTGCTGAAGCTGCCGGCGGCGGAGGCTGCGACGCGCGCACGCGCGGCGCTGGAGCGCGTGCAGCTCGGCGACCGGACCGACCACTACCCGGCGCAGCTATCGGGCGGCCAGCAGCAGCGCGTGGCGATCGCCCGCGCCATCGCGCTGGAGCCGCGGGTGATGCTGTTCGACGAGCCGACCTCGGCGCTCGACCCGGAACTGGTCGGCGGGGTGCTCGCGGTGATGCGGGCGCTGCGGGAGGACGGCATGACCATGGTGGTGGTCAGCCACGAGATGGGCTTCGCCAAGGCCGCCGCCGACCGCGTGGTGTTCATGGACGCCGGGGTGATCGTCGAGCAGGGGCCGCCGGACCAGGTCTTC
Source organism: Acetobacteraceae bacterium (assembly GCA_027489135.1). Classification (GTDB taxonomy): domain Bacteria; phylum Pseudomonadota; class Alphaproteobacteria; order Acetobacterales; family Acetobacteraceae; genus JAIEOP01. The sequence continues at coordinate 2,059 of JAIYAI010000702.1, read as the reverse complement.
GGCAACCCGAAGCACGAGCGGACCAAGGCCTTCATCCGGCAGGTGGAGCGGCATTGAAGCACGGGGCGGGGCTTGCGGTTGGCCTGTTGGCTGTGCCGCTCGCGCCAGGCCTGGGTGGCTGCGCGCGACGGCTGAATTCTCTTTACGCGTATTCTTCTTCGGCCTCTTGCCGGTTCCCGCCGGCTGCCGCTGCTGAGGCCACGAGCGACGACGCCATAAGTCCCGCGATTATTGCCGATGCAGAGTGGAGGCTTATGCGCTGGCTTTGCCGCCGCTACGACGGCATGGAACTGACGTCTGCCCAGCTCTTCGACCTTGCCGCTGAATTCTACGCGCCCTGCCCAGCGCCGCGCGAGCCGCGCGTGTGGTCTTGTCGCGCGCGACTGAGCATCGAGGTTCGCCCATCAGGCAAATTCGTACTCGGGGAACACCACGCCGTCCTCGTCGACTTCCTCGCCATCCCCAAGGACGGCCGCTGGCAGGTCACCCAGGCCAAGGTCAGCGTCCCGGGCCGCCCATCGTGACGGCCCTCGCGCGCCCGTCACGTCGCCGTGTCGCACTCCTCCGCCGGGCGGGTGAAGGCGATCCAACCCTCCTTCGTCTTCAGGCAGCCACCCTCCCAGGTCCCCTCGAAGACCTGACCGCGCAGTTCCAGCCGACCCGGCCCCTGCGGGCCGGAGATCGACCAGCCGCCCTCATAGACCAGGCCGTTGCGCATGAACTCGAGGCGCCCCTGCACGAAATGGTCGTTGCGATACTCCCCGTTCTCGCGCACCGTCACCTCGCCATTGTCGAGATGGGTCAGCGTCCCGCGGCCCTCGGCCTTGCCGCGGACCAGGCGGCCTTCATAGACCATCCCGCGCTCCCGCCCGCCCTCGCGCCACGACATGACGGACCGGCCCTCGCCCTCGGCAGGGCCCTCGGGGCAGTCGCCGGACCACTTGGCGCGGACGTCGGTCGCCCCCCGCGGCAGGCCACCGATCCAGATCCAGCAGCCCGCGCCGCCGTCGTCGGTGAAGCCGGAGCGGCTGCCCGGCACCACCCGTTCCTGCTCCGGCGGCGGCCCGGCCGCTGCGCCGAGCATCACCGCCAGCGCGATCAGCGCCACACCCTTGAACCGCGTCATTCAGGCCTCCGCAGCCATCGAGCCGCGGAGATAGCCCGCCGCACTTGCCTAGCGGAAGGCCCGCGCGATGCGGGCCCAGTCCTCGATGGCGCTCTCCTCCCCCGGCACGATCGGAAAGACGAGCTGGCTCCAGCCTGCATCACGCAGCGCCTCCACGCGCTGCTTCAGTTCCTGCTCGGTCGCGGTGAAGGTCGTACGGCGGATCAACTCCGCGTTCACGAAGGGCGCCTCCTCCGGCTTCACGAACAGGAAATGGCCACGGTGGTTCATCAGGTAGCGGGCATCGGCGGGTTCGAAGCGGCGCGCGGTCTCGATGTAGCCCTCGATGGAGGCGCGCACCTGCTCCGGCACGGCGGCGGTGTTCTGCCAGCCCTCCATGTCGGTATCCGCCGCGCGATGCAGCAGCACCGCCGCCCGCGGCCCGGACTGGCGCATGGCGCGCGGGCTGTCGGCGGGCTCGCCTGGTTCCAGCACGCACCCGCAGACCCAGGCGCTGGCATAGAGGTCGCCGGCCGGCCGGCCCGCTGCCGCCCAGGATTGCTGCATGCCCTGGATCGCCTCGATCCCGCCCGGCACGTCGGTGATGAAGGTCTTCCACCCCGCGCCGAAGCGCGCCGTCAGCGCCTGGCTCTTCGGCCCATAGGCCGAGACATGCAGCTTCACCGGGTCCTTCAGGTTGAAGAGGCCCGCATCGGGGTTGAGGAAGCGGATCTTTCGGCGCTTGCCCTCGATGCTGGTCTCGACGGTCTCCTCTGCCAGCAGGCCGTAGACGACGCGGATGTATTCCTCCATCTCGGCGAGCTTCATCGCACCCAGCCCCATCGCACGCCGGGCCGAGAAGCCGGTGCCGACGCCGAAGTCGATCCGCCCCGGCGCCATGCCGTTCAGCGTGGCGAAGGCATTGGCGGTGACGGCGGCGATGCGGTTGGACGG